>NZ_AEWE02000151.1:0-2884 GCF_000190455.2 Pseudomonas sp. TJI-51 | reverse complement strand
ATCGGGTTGTAGGCGTGCTCAACCAGTGACGAGGTATTGAGGCCGGTGTTGTCCACCTGCGACAGCTTGTTGTGGGACAAGGTCGAGGTAAACTGCCAGGCCTCGCACAGGTTATCGAGGCTCTGCAGTATGTAGTGGCCGCCTTCGGTGCACACCAGGTCCACCTGCTCTTGGATAATGTAGATGTAACTCGCGATATAGGCCTCCGGATACTAAAAAGCTGACTTAGAACGCCCACCCTCAACGAAAAACGCGCAAAGCTTAAAGAATCAGTTCATTAGGAAATTCTCCAACACAATAAATATCGAATAACTTTTTCACCCACTGAACATCGCACACTTTCGATATAGACTCAGCCACCAGCCCTATATCATCCGAAATATATCCTGCAGCATCCGAACTACCAATCAACCCGTATACTTTCTTAAACACATACTCTCGGATATCGCTTACACCCTTTTCATCGCTTTTAGATGAGTATTCAATTTTTTTCAATTCCTCAAATGCACCGGTCCATGCAGAGTCGAAGATGACATCATCGCGCCTATCCAATGCTTCATCCCAATCATGCACACTACACACAACAGCCTCAAAAAAACTATCCTGCTGGATTATGCGCCTCAAATCATCCAAAGAGTCTATTTTCATCTTAGCCCATCCTCTCTAAGCCAATTTTCTATTAAATTGACTGCTGCGCGCGGCGTCAAATTTTCACCAAATACATGGGTTCCGTTCGGCGAAACGACATCAACTTTGTTATGATGCAAATCCTTTTAAACCTCACGATATGCCGCAAAAGGTTGATCATCTGTACCTGGGAAATTGCCTTGCCGAGGCCCGACCGGTCCTCTTTCTGCCTGATGTAGAGGCCAATATTCATGCCCTGGGTTTCCACCTCTAGGTAATCGTGCTGGCCGCGTTTTATCTGGTCTACAAACGGCGAAAAGTCTACCTTTCGACTTTCGCACCGATGGCACATGATGTCCCGATTTGCTCACCACCATACTTTCTCGCACCAACCCCAAAAATCAACTCCTGTGAGGGGGGCTAGACACATAACGATAGAGATTGAAACCTCCATCCAAACCTATCGGATTTGCCCGTGCTTGTTGGGTGGCGCTGTGGATGCTCAGCAAGCGGTCGGCCTCGTCGTACGCGACGTCTTGCCAGGCATCGAGATTGACCTTGGCCATCACGCTCGAGCTACGTATGCAGCTCTGGGCGTTCGCCGATGAGCCCTCATTGGCCGCAACACCAACAATCAGACTAAAAGACAGGGTCCAATAGCCTCATACCATCACTTTTCATACCTGTTAACAAACTCCGCATAAGCGGCAGGCGTACTTAGGACTTTTGCTGAATTATTCTCCACAACCTCAGCCGTATCATCATCCGTAACAGTGACAAATAGTGTTGGATTTTGCACGACAAACGGATCAAAAAAACGCTCCTTACCAAGCTCTTTCAACACGTTCGTCATGGACAAATATAGATTCTCTCTGAAAGCCGCAATTTCATCGCGCCCAGATGCTTCCCTTAACTCCTTGGATATCCCTTTAAACAGATCGCCGCGCCAGGCTTCATATTCCCACTCTGAGGTAGCCCATTGATAGTAACTACGAGACTCATCGCGATCCTCTTCATCCTCATCCTGAAGCTTTAGCTCCAGTGCCTCAAGAGAATTAGCTGCCATTGCAACTGTCATTGCGCTAGTATCTGTATAAAGGGCGAATGTATAGAAATGCTCACTTGGCCGTGCATCATGCAAATCTTTAATTGCCTGCTTCACAATGGACGAAACTTCAACTTCAAAATTCTTCCAATCCATCATCCTCTCCTAGGAACCACCAAAAATTTCAACACCAATTTTTTGCAACTCACCCGTCATGGCGAAAGCTTCCTTATTGAAGGGTAAATCTTGAGCCATAATGGCTTTATCCGCCGCTTCAAGCTTGCCTGCAACCAGCTTCGCGTTCGCTATCGTATGACCTTGGTTTTCTGCCCACATCATGGCAGATGTATCGTGCCCAGGATCGATTTTGTATTTAGCCAGCACCGCCCTACTACGCTCTAGGGCTTTTTGCATGCCTGGAGATCGCGCAAAATCACCTTTGAATACTATATGGTGAGCGTGTGGTCGCTCCATTGTCGCCGGTGGACGTGTTTCCGTCTTCTTCGCGTAGTAAGCCCCCCAGTCTTTTCCAGCACACAGCCCCCAAGCATCAGTCCAGGTAACCGGGTTACGTGTGTACTCATAGAAGTTGAAACTCCCCAATAATCCGATCGGGTCTTGAGCGATAAATCTACCAATTTCGGGATCATAGAAACGATACGTATTGTAGTGCAGGCCGGTTTCGTCATCGAAATACTGCCCCTGAAAGCGCAGATTCTGCTCGACCTGCTTGACGGCCAGATCCTCAATCGCCCCCCACGAACGGTACGTCGCCTGCCAAACGATCTTGCCATCGCTGCCCGTCAGCTCCAACGGCGTACCAATCTGGTCAGTATGGAAGTAATAAAGCTTCTGCGCTTGCCCTTCAGCCTGATCAACCCGCGCCAACGGCGCATAACTACCCGGCTCGTAAAGGTACAGGATGTTCTGCCCAGGCGTTTCCTCCCGCAGCATCCGCAAGCCTTGCCACAGAAAGCGCTTCTGTTCGACCTCGCCGTTGATTTCAGCCCGCTTGGCCACCCGCCGCCCAAGGCTGTCGTAACGGTACTCGCCTCGGCTTGCCAGCTTGCCATTGACCAACGTCTCCGCCCGCACCAGCCGGTTCTCGCAGTCATAGCTAAAGTTCTGCAGCTTGCTATGCCCCGAGCGCTTCTCGATCAGGTTGCCCCACGGGTCGTAGCGGTACTCCTGATCCCGCCACTGTTTGATGCG
>NZ_AEWE02000150.1:12682-13392 GCF_000190455.2 Pseudomonas sp. TJI-51 | reverse complement strand
TAGGGCACCAGCACGTATTCCGCCTGGCCGCCGGTCCAGTCGCCCATGTCGACGTAGCCGTAGGCACCGCCGGCGCGGGCCGGGTTGACGGTCAGGCACACACCGGTGTGCATCTCTTTGCACGAGCGGCAACGGCCGCAGGCAACGTTGAACGGTACCGAAACCAGGTCGCCGATCTGCATGCGCTCGACGTCGCTGCCTTTCTCGACGATTTCACCGGTGATTTCATGGCCCAGAACCAGGCCGACCTGGGCAGTGGTGCGGCCGCGGACCATGTGCTGGTCGGAGCCGCAGATGTTGGTGGAGACCACCTTCAGGATCACGCCATGCTCGATTTTCTTGCCGCGTGGGTCCTGCATTTTCGGGTAGTCGATCTTCTGCACCTCGACCTTGCCGGCGCCGAGATATACCACTCCACGATTGCCAGACATGCTCTTACCTCGCTTGATTTTTATTTATGCAGCGGTGGTTGAACGCGCCGCCATCCTTGGGCGGCATGTGTTTCTGGATGAGGGGAATTGTGGGCCGGATGGGGCCGGGTGCACTGACTGGGAGCGACAGGGAGATGCCATTTAGCGGCAGGTTTGTCGTTGGAAGGTATGGGGGGCAAACAGAGGTGCTGGCCTGTACCGGCCTCTTCGCGGCTGAAGCCGCTCCTACAGGTAAATCACAGCCTTCGAGGCCTGTGATATCCCTGTGGGAGCTGGCTT
>NZ_AEWE02000150.1:0-12650 GCF_000190455.2 Pseudomonas sp. TJI-51 | reverse complement strand
CCGCGTCGCCTGCTTCGCGGGCTTGCCCGCTCCCACAGGTAGTGCGCTGGCTTTGAGTTCAAGCAATACCTGTAGGCCGGTACAGGTTATTACAGAACTACAGTCCGGTTGGCGTTGAGGAACACCCGCCGCTCGATGTGATACCCCACCGCCCGCGCCAGGGTCAGGCATTCGATGTCGCGGCCCTTGGCGATCAGGTCTTCCGGGTAATGGCTGTGGTCCACCACCTCGACGCCCTGGGCAATGATCGGCCCTTCGTCGAGGTCGTTGTTGATGTAGTGCGCCGTGGCACCGACCATCTTCACCCCCTTGTTGTACGCCTGGTGATATGGCTTGGCGCCCTTGAAACCCGGCAACAACGAGTGGTGGATGTTGATCGCCCAGCCGTCCAGGCGCCGGCACAGCTCAGGCGACAGCACTTGCATGTAGCGCGCAAGAATCACCAGCTCGGCACCGGTTTCCTCGATGACCTGCAACACCTTGCGCTCTTGCCCAGGCTTGTCCTTGGGGTCGAGGGCAAAGTGGTAATACGGGATCTTGTGCCAATGCGCCAAGGGTTCGAGGTCGGGGTGGTTGGACACCACCGCGACCACGTCCATGCCCAGTTGGCCAATGCGCTGGCGATACAGCAGGTCGTTCAGGCAGTGGTCGGCCTTGGACACCATGATCACCACTTTGGGGCGGTGATTCGGGGCGGTCAGCTCGAACACCATGCCGAACGCTTCGCCGCGCTCGGCAAGGCCGGCGCGAAAGCCGGCTTCATCGAAATCGTCCGGCTGGCGAAACTCCACGCGAATGAAGAAACGCCCCGACTGCCGGTCGTCGAAGGAGTGGTGCTCCGTCACGTAGCAGCGCTGCTCGAAGAGGTAACGCGTCACCACGTCGACGGTGCCGAGCATGCTCGGGCAGTCGGCGGTGAGAATCCAGGTATCCGGTGCCCGACTCATGTTCTGCGCTCCTTAAGCCTCGATGCTCAGGCCGTACTCGGCCGAAGCGTCCTGCAGCCACAGCCACCAGTAGTCGGCGAAGCTGCGGCGAATCACCAGTTCCCAGGTGTCTTCGGCAGTACGGCGGATCACCAGTTGCGACTTGGCGAACACGGTGCCGACGGCCTTGCCCACCGGGAAGTTGTTCGGGTGAACATCATAGCTGGTGGACTTCATCAGCACTTCACGTACATGGGGGCCGCGCAGTTCCAGCAGGCTTTGCCCGCCGCTCACATTGACCACCTGGATGTGCTGGCCTTCGAGGGCTGCACGCAGCTTTTGCTCGACCGCCAGTTCCTGGCCGCCAGGCACGATCAGCAGCCACTCATCGGGGCCGACCCATTGCAGCGACGTGTCGCCGTTGGCCACCACGGTCAGCGCTACAGGCAACTCCAGGCCCAGGGCCTTGTGTACACCCGCGGCGAATTCCGGGTCATGACCATCGCCGCGCAGGGTCAGGTGGCCGAGAAACTTCTTTTCGCGCAGGGTTACGCCTGCGTTCTTGCGGCCTTTGCCAACCAGGCTGGCCAGGTCGGCGTGGTGCAGTGGCGACTGGGCCTTGGCCTCGGCGCCGGGGTTTTGCTGGAAGACGTTGATAGCGCTCATTTCTTACCTGCCTTGAATTCTGGTTCGTCGATGCGACGCAGCGTTTGTGTTGGGGCTACCGGCCCTGTCGCCGGCAAGCCAGCTCCCACAGGGAACTCACCAACCTTCAAAGCTGCATCGATCCTGTGGGAGCTGGCTTGCCGGCGATTGGGCCTGGCCTGCCCCCACAGGGCCCGGAGTCAAACGTTCTGCCGCTCACCCTTCGGATCGAAGAACACCGAAGACACGATTTCCGCCTCGATCACGCTGCCATCCGCCTGCGGCGAGTAGACGCGCTCGCCCATGCGCTTGAGGCCGCCTTTGACTACGCCCATGGCGAACGAGTAGCCCAGCGAGTTGGACGCATAGCTGGAGGTCACGTGGCCAACCATGTCCATCGGGATCGGCTGCTTGGGATCGAATACCAGCTGGGCGCCTTCCGGCAGCCACTTGGTCGGGTCGATCGGCTTCAGGCCCACCAGCTGCTTGCGGTTTTCACGCACGCAGTCTTCGCGGTTCATGCCACGCAGGCCGATCCACGAGAACGGCTTGTTGCGGCCTACGCACCAGCTCATGTTCAGGTCGTCCGGGTTCATCGAGCCGTCGGTGTCCTGACCGACGATGATGAAGCCCTTCTCGGCGCGCAGAACGTGCATGGTCTCGGTGCCATACGGGGTCAGGTTGTACTTCTTGCCCGCCTCGATGATCTGTTCCAGCACGCCCATGGCGTAGTTGGCCTGCACGTTCACTTCGTACGACAGCTCGCCGGTGAACGAAATACGGAACACCCGCGCCGGTACACCGCCTACGTTGCCTTCCTTCCAGGTCATGAACGGGAAGGCTTCCTTGTCCATGTCGATGTCGGTCAGCTCGCTGAGCAGCTTGCGGCTGTTGGGGCCGGACAGGGTCATGGTGGCCCAGTGGTCGGTGACCGAAGTGAAGTACACCTTCAGCTCTGGCCATTCGGTCTGGTGGTACAGCTCCATCCACTGCAGCACGCGTGCAGCGCCGCCGGTGGTGGTGGTCATGATGAAGTGGTTGTCGCCGACGCAGGCGGTTACGCCATCGTCGAAGACCATGCCGTCTTCCTTGCACATCAGGCCGTAGCGGGCCTTGCCCACGTCGAGCTTGGTCCAGGCGTTGGTGTAGATGCGGTTGAGGAACTCACGGGCATCCGGCCCCTGGATGTCGATCTTGCCCAGGGTGGAGGCGTCCAGCAGGCCCACGCTGTCACGCACGGCCTTGCATTCACGGGCCACGGCAGCATGGATATCTTCACCAGCCTTAGGGAAGTACCAAGGGCGCTTCCACTGGCCGACGTCTTCGAACTCGGCGCCGTTCTTCACGTGCCAGGCATGCAGGGCGGTGAAGCGTACGGGCTCGAACAGGTGACCACAGTGGCGGCCCGCTACCGCGCCGAAGGTGACCGGCGTGTAGTTGGGGCGGAACATGGTGGTACCCATTTCCGGAATGGTAATGCCGATGGAACGGGCGGCAATGGCCAGGCCGTTGATGTTGCCCAGCTTGCCCTGGTCGGTACCAAAGCCCAGCGCGGTGTAGCGTTTGACGTGCTCGACCGACTCGAAACCTTCACGGGTGGCCAGCTCGATACCGGCGGCGGTCACGTCGTTCTGCTGGTCGACGAACTGCTTCGGCCCTTTGGTGCCCTTGTCGTGCGGTACCAGGAACAGCGCCACGGTGGCCTCTTCCTTGCGCGCAACGGTTTTCGGCAGGGTGCCAACGGTGGCCTTGAAACCAGCTTCGGTGGCCGCGCGAACGCCGCCTTCGAAACCATCGGCAATCACATCGCCCAGGGCGTAGACGCCATTGATGCCACCCACGCATTCGCGTTTTTGCGGCGCATCGCCCGGTACGAAACCGAGGATGTCGTCACGCCATACCGGGCGACCGCCCAGGTGCGATGCCAGGTGAACGATCGGGCTGTAACCGCCCGACGAGGCGATCAAGTCGCACTCGAGGGTTTCACCAGGGCTGGTGACCTTGTGCGCCTGCACATCGATCGCCGCCACACGGGCGCCGGTCACGTGCTTGCTGCCCTTGGCCTCGATCACGGCACTGGAGGTAAGGATGCGGATGCCTTTGGCACGCGCTTCTTCAACCAGCGAACCACGCGGGTTGTGGCGGGCATCGGCAATGGCGACCACTTGCAGGCCGGCATCGTGCCAGTCCAGCGCCGCGCGGTAGGCGTGGTCGTTGTTGGTCGACAGCACCAGCTTGCGGCCCGGGGCCACGCCGTAGCGGCGTACGTAGGTGGACACGGCACCGGCCAGCATGTTGCCCGGCACGTCGTTGTTGCCGTACACCAGCGGGCGCTCGTGGGCGCCGGCAGCCAGTACCACGCGCTTGGCGCGCACACGGTGCACGCGGTGGCGTACCTGGCCGATCGGGGCGCGGTCGCCGAGGTGGTCGGTGAGGCGCTCGTGAATGGTCAGGAAGTTATGGTCGTGGTAGCCGTTGACCGTGGCACGTGGCAGCAGGGTCACTTCCGGGAGGCCTTCCAGCTCTTTGACCACGGCGCTGACCCATTCGGCGGCAGGCTTGCCGTCCAGGGTTTCGCGGGTATCGAGCAGGCTGCCGCCGAACTCTTCCTGTTCGTCGGCCAGGATCACCCGGGCACCGCTGCGCGCGGCGGCCAGGGCTGCTGCCAGGCCAGCAGGGCCGGCACCGACGATCAGCACGTCGCAGTGCTGGTTCATGTAGTCGTAGCTGTCCGGGTCGTTCTGCAGCGGTGCACGGCCCAGGCCGGCTGCCTTGCGGATGTACTTCTCGTAAGTCATCCAGAACGATTTGGGGTACATGAAGGTTTTGTAGTAGAAGCCCGGCGGCATCATGCTGCCGCCGACCTTGCCCAGGATGCCCATGACGTCGTTGTTGACGTTCGGCCAGCCGTTGGTGCTGGTGGCGACCAGGCCTGCATACAGCGCCTGCTGGGTGGCACGCACGTTGGGGATCTGGGTGGCTTCGCTGGAGCCGATCTGCAGGATGGCGTTCGGCTCTTCGGTACCGGCGGCGATGATGCCGCGAGGGCGCGAGTACTTGAAGCTGCGGCCAACGATGTCGACGCCGTTGGCCAGCAACGCGGCGGCCAGGCTGTCACCGGCATAACCCTGGTAGGTCTTGCCGTTGAAGGTGAAGTTCAGGACCTTGCTGCGGTCGATACGGCCGCCGCTGGCGAGGCGATAGGTCTGGCTCATACTTTTTCCCCTTGGCCTTTGACGGCGGACGGTGCGCTGGCAGCTTTACCGTTGGCGGTCACTTGCGGCTTTTCGCCAATCTTGTAGGTTTCCAGAATTTCGTAGGTCACGGTGTCGCGGGTGACGTTGAAGTACTGGCGGCAGCCGGCAACGTGGTCCCACAGTTCGTGGTGAATACCGCGTGGGTTGTCACGGTAGAACATGTAGGTACCCCACTCCTCGTCGGAGCAGGCAGCCGGGTCCAGCGGGCGGGCGATGTGCGCCTGGCCAGAGGCGTGGAACTCTTCTTCGGAGCGCAGCTCGCCGCAGTGGGGACAGAAAATATGCAACATGACGGTGTCTCCGGTTAGTGGGCGACGGCGGCGGCGCCGTGTTCGTCGATCAGTGCGCCGTTGTAGAAGCGGTCCATGGAGAACGGCGCAGCCAGTGGGTGCATTTCGCCCTTGGCCAGGCTCGCGGCAAAGACGTTGCCCGAACCCGGGGTCGCCTTGAAGCCGCCAGTACCCCAACCGCAGTTGAAGAACATGTTCTTGACCGGGGTCTTGGTGATGATCGGGCAGGCGTCCGGCGAGGTATCGACGATGCCGCCCCACTGGCGGTTCATGCGAACGCGCGACAGGTTGGGGAACATTTCGACGATGGCTTGCAGGGTATGCTCGATCACCGGGTACGAACCGCGTTGGCCGTAACCGACCCAGCCGTCGATACCGGCACCGATCACCAGGTCGCCCTTGTCGGACTGGCTGATGTAGCCATGCACGGCGTTGGACATGATCACGCTGTCGATGATTGGCTTGATCGGCTCGGATACCAGAGCTTGCAGCGGGTGCGATTCGAGCGGCAGGCGGAAGCCGGCCAGCTTGGCCATGTGCCCCGAGTTACCGGCGGTGACCACGCCGACGCGCTTGGCGCCGATGAAGCCCTTGTTGGTTTCCACGCCGATGACGGCACCGTTTTCCTTGCGGAAACCGATCACCTCGGTTTGCTGGATCAGGTCCACACCCAGGGCGTCGGCGGCACGGGCAAAGCCCCAGGCCACGGCATCGTGACGGGCCACGCCGCCGCGGCGCTGCACGGTGGCACCAAGAATCGGGTAGCGGGTGTTCTTCGAGCAGTCCAGGTACGGGATTTCGGCCGCGACCTGGGCGGTGTTCAGCAGCTCGCCATCCACGCCGTTCAGGCGGTTGGCCGATACGCGACGCTCGGAGTCACGCATGTCCTGCAGGGTGTGGCACAGGTTGTACACGCCGCGCTGGGAGAACATGACGTTGTAGTTGAGGTCCTGGGACAGGCCCTCCCACAGCTTCATGGCGTGCTCGTACAGGTGGGCCGACTCGTCCCACAGGTAGTTGGAGCGCACGATGGTGGTGTTACGCGCAGTGTTGCCACCGCCCAGGTAGCCTTTTTCGATCACGGCCACGTTGGTGATGCCGTGTTCCTTGGCCAGGTAGTAGGCCGTGGCCAGGCCATGGCCGCCACCGCCAACGATCACCACGTCGTAGACCTTTTTAGGGGTCGGCGTGCGCCACATGCGCTGCCAGTTCTCGTGGTGGCTGAGGGAGTGTTTGAAAAGGCCGAAGCCCGAATAGCGTTGCATTGTCGTTTACTCCACTCAGCGGTAAACAGGGAAATCAGCGCACAGCGCCGCGACGTTCTTCGCCACATCGGCTTCCACGTCTGCGTCACCGAGGTTGTCGAGGATGTCGCAGATCCAGCCGGCCAGGGCCACGCACTGGGTGACCTTGAAGCCGCGGGTGGTGACGGCCGGGGTGCCGATGCGCAGGCCCGAGGTCACGAACGGCGATTGCGGGTCGTTCGGCACGGCGTTCTTGTTAACGGTAATGTGCGCGCGGCCCAGGGCGGCGTCGGCATCCTTGCCGGTGAGGCCCTGACGAATCAGGCTGACCAGGAACAGGTGGTTGTCGGTACCGCCGGACACCACGTCATAGCCACGGTCGATGAACACCTGGGCCATGGCCTGGGCGTTTTCGATCACTTGTTGCTGGTAGGCCTTGAAGCCAGGTTCCAGGGCTTCCTTGAAGCACACGGCCTTGGCGGCAATTACGTGCATCAGCGGGCCGCCCTGGGCGCCCGGGAAGACCGCGGCGTTGAGCTTCTTCTCGATCTCTTCGTTGGCCTTGGCCAGGATCAGGCCACCACGCGGGCCACGCAGGGTCTTGTGGGTGGTGGTGGTCACCACATCGGCGAACGGGATCGGGTTCGGGTACAGGCCAGCGGCGACCAGGCCTGCCACGTGGGCCATGTCGACGAACAGCAGTGCGCCCACTTTGTCGGCGATGGCGCGGAAGCGCGGGAAGTCCAGGGTCTTGGAGTAGGCCGAGAAACCGGCAACGATCATTTTCGGCTTGTGCTCGACGGCCAGGCGCTCGACTTCGTCGTAGTCGATCAGGCCAGTATTGGTGTCGATGCCGTATTGCACAGCGTTGTACAGTTTGCCCGAGGACGACACTTTGGCGCCGTGGGTCAGGTGGCCGCCGTGGGCCAGGCTCATGCCGAGGATGGTGTCACCAGCCTGCAGCAGCGCCAGGTAGACAGCGCCGTTGGCCGACGAGCCGGAGTGCGGCTGAACGTTGGCGTAATCGGCGCCGAACAGTTGCTTGGCGCGCTCGATGGCCAGGGCCTCTACCTTGTCGACGTGCTCGCAGCCGCCGTAGTAGCGCTTGCCTGGGTAGCCTTCGGCGTATTTGTTGGTCAGGCCGCTGCCTTGGGCCTGCATCACGCGCTTGGAGGTGTAGTTTTCCGAGGCGATCAGCTCGATGTGGTCTTCCTGGCGCTGCTCTTCGGCATTCATCGCCGCCAGCAGTGCATCATCGTAACCCTGGATCTGGTCTTGCTTGCTGAACATCGTGTATCTCCCGGCAGCGATCGTTTTTTGTCGTGGGGCACTGCGGCCCTTTGTGGCGATGTTATGACTGGGCGGGGTAGGTCAGATGCCTGCGCACGCCTTGCAATGGCGCGTTTACGACATTCGTTTTTTTGCCGTTGCTGCCGGCCCGTTCGCGGGCATGCCCGCTCCCACAGGTATGGCGGTGTTCTGAGGGCTTGAGGTAGCCCTGTGGGAGCGGGCTTGCCCGCGAAGCGGCCAGCGCAGGCAACCCAGCAACCGACTGTTGCACAGCTTGTATAGGCAACCGCCGAATCGATGGTTTAGAGTGCTGATCTGCGTCGTTCACAGGACAGTAGTGTCATGACAGACAAGAGCCAACAATTCGCCAGCGACAACTATTCCGGCATCTGCCCCGAAGCCTGGGCGGCGATGGAGAAGGCCAACCACGGCCACGACCGCGCCTATGGCGACGACCAATGGACCGAGCGCGCGGCCGAGTACTTCCGCAAGCTGTTCGAAACCGACTGCGAAGTGTTTTTCGCCTTCAATGGCACTGCCGCCAACTCCCTGGCCCTGGCCTCGTTGTGCCAGAGCTACCACAGCGTGATCTGCTCCGAGACCGCCCACGTCGAAACCGACGAATGCGGCGCACCCGAGTTCTTTTCCAACGGTTCCAAGCTGCTGACCGCAGCCAGCGTGCACGGCAAGCTGACGCCGGCGTCCATCCGCGAAGTGGCGCTCAAGCGCCAGGACATCCATTACCCCAAGCCCCGCGTGGTCACCATCACCCAGGCCACCGAGGTCGGCACGGTCTACCGCCCCGACGAACTCAGGGCCATCAGCGCCACCTGCAAGGAACTGGGCCTTAACCTGCACATGGACGGCGCGCGCTTCACCAATGCCTGCGCGTTCCTGGGCTGCAGCCCGGCGGAGCTGACCTGGAAGGCCGGCGTCGACGTGCTGTGCTTTGGCGGCACCAAGAACGGGATGGCGGTGGGCGAGGCGATCCTGTTCTTCAACCGCCAGCTGGCCGAGGACTTCGGCTACCGCTGCAAGCAGGCGGGGCAACTGGCGTCGAAAATGCGCTTCCTGTCGGCGCCGTGGGTGGGGCTGCTGGAAGGTGGCGCCTGGCTGCGCCATGGCAGCCACGCCAACCAGTGCGCGCAGCTGCTGGCATCTTTGGTGAGTGATTTGCCGGGGGTCGAGCTGATGTTCCCGGTGGAGGCCAACGGGGTGTTCCTGCAGATGCCGGAGCACGCCATTGAAGCACTGCGCGGCAAAGGCTGGCGGTTCTATACCTTTATTGGCAGCGGCGGGGCGCGGTTCATGTGCTCGTGGGATACCGAGCAAGAGCGGGTGCGTGAGCTGGCGGCGGATATCCGCAGCATAATCACCGCCTGACAGATTGCATTCGCGGGCATGCCCGCTCCCACAGGGTTACCGCCGCCTTCGAGCGCTGTGCAGTACCTGTGGGAGCGGGCAAGCCCGCGAAGAGGCCAACCCCCAACTAAAGTTTGAACCCACCCATCTGCCGCGCCAGGTCATCAGCCAAGCTACGCAACGCCTGACATTCCTCCCGGCACCCTTGCACCTCGGCCGCCGTATCCCGCGCCAGATCGGAAATCCCCTGCACCGTGCGGTTGATTTCCTCGGTCACCGCCGACTGCTCTTCAGTCGCCGTAGCCACCTGGTGGTTCATGTCGCTGATGTGCTCCACCTGATCAGTAATCGCACCCAGCGACGCCCCTGTACGCTGGCTCGCTTCCACACCGGCGCCCGTCGCCTGTTGCCCTGCCTGCATCGAAGTCACTGCAGAACCTGCCCCTTGCTTGAGGCGCTGGATCATCTGCTGCACTTCATCGGTGGACAACTGCGTGCGCCGGGCCAGCGTCCGTACTTCATCGGCGACCACGGCAAACCCGCGGCCCATGTCCCCTGCCCGCGCAGCTTCGATGGCAGCATTCAGCGCCAACAGGTTGGTCTGCTCGGAAATACTGCGGATTACCGCCAATACTTCATCGATCGAGGCCACTTCATCGGCCAACTGGCTGACTGCATCGGCGGCCTTGCCAATGTCGCCCGACATGCCCTCGATGCCCCGGACCGACCGCTGCACCACCTCGCGCGCCTGCAATGCCTCATCCCGTGCCGCCTGCGACGCTTGAGCTGCCTGACCGGCGTTGCGCGCAATGTCCTGCACGGTCAGGCCCATCTCGTGCACGGCGGTGGCGACCATTGCGGTCATGTCTTGCTGGCGCCCAGAGCGCTCGGCGGTGTTGTCCACTACCTGTGTCACCTGCTCCACAGCCCGGTGCAGGCGCTCGGAAGTATTCAGTACCTCGCCGATCAGGTCGCGCTGGCTGCCCTGGAAGCGGTTGAAGCCACGGGCCAGGTCGCCCAGCTCATCCGGGCGTGAGTCATCCAGGCGCTGGCTGAGGTCGCCCGCACCGCTGCCAATCTGCACCAGCGCAGCGGTGACGCGCCGCAGCGGCCGCACCAGGCCGCGTGCCAGCAACACCACCAGCAGCAACGATACCAGGGCCACGGCGCCACCAATCAGGCTGGTCAGCCATACCGCCTGTTGCATGGGGGCGTAAATTTCCGCTTCCGGCACTTCGGCGACCAAGGTCCAGTTCAGGTCACGCAAAGGCAAGCCAAAGGCCAGGTATTGTTCGCCGTCACGCTCGAAGCGGCCGCTGCGCAGGCTGGCGCCGCCGCTCATTACCGCCTTGGCGGCCTGGGCGCCAAGCTGCTCGCCGAGCTGGCGCTTGCCACTTAACGCTGCTTCCGGGTGCACCTGGACAAGGCCATCGTTGCGCACCAGAAATACCTTGCCATGCTCGCCGAAACTGAAGTCGTGGATCAGTTTCGACAGTTCGGTCATTTGCAGGCCCATACCGGCCACGCCGACCAACCGGCCTTTCTTTTCCACGCGGTAGTCGATGAACAGCGCCAGCTCGCCCGTGGAGCCGTCGACATCGATGTTGATGAACCGCTCGGCACCGCTGTCGACGTAGCCGTAGAACCAGCTGTCCTTGGGGTTGCTGCGGTCGAGGGTTCGGTCCAGGCCATTTTCGTTGTAGTAATGGCCGGTTTCGGTCGCCACGAACAGGGTGGTGAACGCCCGGTTGCGCTGCTTGGCTGCCGTGAGGTATTCGAGAAACTGCGGGACCTGGGCGGGGTCTTCACCGGCGGCAAGCCAGTCGCGCAGCAGGGTATTGCCGGCAATGTCCGCCGCTGCCACCAGCGGCTGGCCCAGCATGTGTTCGATTTCGTTGCGGATGGCCTCGATGCTGGCCGGCAGGGCGGTATCTATCAGGTAACGCTCGGTGAGGCGATTGAGTGCCACGGTGAAGATGATGACCACCACCAGGATGCTCGCCAGCAAGGCACCACCCATGCTGGTTATCAATTGCCACTGGATGCTCTTGCGCCAGAAACCCATGCCCTACCCCCCCGCAACATTATTGTTTTGCGAGAAGTGTATACACTTGAGTATTCAGTTAATCCAGTCATTGGGGACAATGCACTGGAACTTGGGGCTGCTTTGCAGACCATCGCGACACAAGGCCGCTCCTACAGGGGTCGGGTTAACCCTGTAGGTGCGGCCTTGTGTCGCGAAAGGCGGGCGTAGCGCCCAAACGATTGATCAGGACTCTGCGATTGTGCGGACGATGGCATCCACGGTCGCGTCGATCTGCGCCTGGGTGCGCGCCAGGGTTTGCTGGTGTTCTTTCTGCAACTCGACCTGCCTGGAGCAAAGGTTGAGGGCAGCCAGTACCAACAGCTTGTCACCGATCAATGTCGGGTACTGGCGCTTGGTTTCGTTAAGGGCAGTGTTGAGCATCCGTACCGCCTGGGCCAAGGTTTCTTCCTGGCCTTCGGGCGCCTTGATCGAATAGTCGATGCCGAGAATCGACACGACATTGATCGGCTGCTCTTGCAATCTCATGCGCCGACAACGCCCGCACTGGCGCGCTCAACCAGGGCCTGGATGCGTGCGGCGGTGGCGCCGTTCTTTTCTTCCTGCTCCATCAGCGACAGCTGCAGGGTTTCGTTTTCTTCCTTGGCCTGGGCCAGTTCCTGGCCAAGGGCGGTGTTCTGCTCGGCAAGTTGAGCGTTCTTCTGCATCAGGTCGCTGACCAGTTGCTCGATTTGATTCAGGGAAGCTTCCAGCATGGGTCTATCTCAGGTTGTTGCGAGGGGCGCACACGATAAAGAAAACTGACGCCCATCGCCATTAAATATCGGATTCACAAGGTTGCTGACCCGCAGATTGACAGAGGAACCACCCCCTTGTTCCGACCTGGGTCAACCGCCGGTCAGGAAATGGTTAGCGCCCTCATAATTATTTCGCAGCCGCACTCAAGACTCGGCGGCCACGTCCAATAGCCCGGCAAGCCCCATTTCGTCGCACCTCCAGCACCCCTCCTCTTCCTTGCCTGGAACCCTTCTGCCATGTCTCTACGCAACATGAATATCGCCCCGCGCGCGCTACTTGGCTTCGCGTTGATTGGCCTGTTGATGCTCGGCCTCGGCATCTTTTCGCTGGTCCAAATGGGCAACATCCGCCAGGCAGGCGAGGTCATCGAGCAGGACAACGTACCGAGCATCAAGATTCTGGATGAGCTGACCGGGCTGAACCTGCGCATGCGCACGCTCTCGTACCGCCTGCTAGTCAACCGCGATGCCCAGACCCAGCGCGA
This sequence comes from Pseudomonas sp. TJI-51, assembly GCF_000190455.2. Classification (NCBI taxonomy): domain Bacteria; kingdom Pseudomonadati; phylum Pseudomonadota; class Gammaproteobacteria; order Pseudomonadales; family Pseudomonadaceae; genus Pseudomonas; species Pseudomonas sp. TJI-51. The sequence continues at coordinate 310 of NZ_AEWE02000150.1, read as the reverse complement.
TACCCTGAACCTGCTCGACCAGCGCAATGCCCAGATGGACCGCGCCCGCGAGGCCTACGTGCCCATGATCCGCGCCGACGACGAACAGGCAGCCTTCGACCAGCTCAGCCAATACCGCCAACTTGAGTCGCGTATGCGCACCCTCAGCCAGGAGAACCGCCTCGATGAACTGAGCGACATGCTGAACCGCGACCTGATGGCCAACTCCGAGCAGATGAACAAGGTCATGGACACCCTGCTACCTGGGGCCGCTTTGCGGCCCATCGCGACACAAGGCCGCTCCTACAAAATGAGGTGCGCCCCATTTGTT
>NZ_AEWE02000015.1:0-18359 GCF_000190455.2 Pseudomonas sp. TJI-51 | reverse complement strand
ACGCCCGCTCCCACACGTTTCAAACGCTGAACTCAGGAAATGCGCGATCCCCTGTGGGAGCGGGCGTGCCCGCGAAGGGCCGCAAAGCGGCCCCAAATTACGTAACTGACAGGCATTAGCCCTACGCCTGATTGCGTACTGCTGAGCCCCGGCCACGACGCTGTCTTGCGCCCCTTACGAGGCGCACGTGCGGGCTGGCCGAAATCAAGCTGTTGCTGGCATGCTTGTCTGCGCACGAAAGGGAGCAAAGGGTGCCCGTAATGAATCGTTCTTGCACTACCTACTACTTGGAAATGACTTCGGCTTCAGACCTGCAGGCGAAGCCCCAGCGGCATGACCTACAGATTATCGAGTGCGAAGTGCCTCAGGCGCTATTCAACAAATTCCTCTACCAGCTCGTAGGCGCGTCCTGGGAATGGGGCGATCTTGATACCTGGCATGACGCCGATTGGCAGGCACTCGTTGAGCAGGATTGCCATCGAACGTGGGTTGCCTACCACCGAGGTGCAATTGCCGGCTACTACGAGCTTTATCGTCCCGATGGCCGTAACAGTGAGATCCGATATTTCGGGCTGGCGCCGCAGTTCATAGGGAGCGGGTTCGGCGGGGCGCTGTTGAGCCACGCCGCCCTATCTGCATGGGAGTGGCCTGGCACAGAGCGGGTATGGGTGCACACATGCACACTTGACCATCCTGCTGCCCTTCAAAACTATCAAGCACGGGGATTTCGCATTTACAAGCAGGTGGAGGAAGCAGGCTAATGAGCGCCTGCGAAGCGGGAAGCCCGGCTACCCGCTTCAAAACCCCAGGTCCCCCTGACGGTCCCGATCATTGGCAGGCTCTATCAACTCCGCCCCCTCGTTGCGAACATTGCCCACTGCTTTTCCAACCGGAAACCAGCGGAAATCCTGTGCGGGGCGGCAGCCTTTTTCGATGATCGTCGCCGCACGTTGCGCCGATGTGGCGGGGTCCAGCCATTCCCTTGCCAGTTGCGGCGTCAGCACCAGAGGCTTTCGGTCGTGGATGTCGATAAGCCCTTGGTCTGCGGCTGCAGTGATGATCACGAAGCCATCGCGCTCATCCGGTGCCACGCCGTGGTGCACCTCTGCCAGCGCCGCAAAGAAAAGCGGGCCGCCGTCGGCACTGGTGATGTAGCAGGGCTGCTTGCGCTTTGGGTCCGCTGGATCCGCGAGCCACTCAAACCAACCATTGGCAGGCGCCAGGGCTCTGCCGTTCGGCCAAAGCGCCTTGAAGAACTTACCTGTTACTGCCGTCTCGGCTCGAGCATTGATCGGATCCGGGCGCTTGCCTTTGGCCCAGGCAGGCGACCAACCCCACTTGACCCGATCCACGTACAAACCGTCACCACGCTGGCGAACGAGTTCCACGCGCGTGGACGGCGCAACGTTGTAGCGGTTGATCGGCTCGTGGTCGTAGCCATTGATCACCACCAGGTCCAGCGCGAGCTGGCGCAGGTAGTGATCCATCGACTCGTAGATCGAGTAGCGCCCGCACATAATCCACCTCTCGTCCGTCAGAATTTTCGCCGTGCGTGATTGACCGCATGCCCAATGCCGGATTTACTGTATATGCATACAGTTTGCATTGGACCTTCCGTCATGACCATCACCTATCTCGGTCCGCCGACTGGCGGCACCGAATCCTTCCCGCAGTACTCGTTCCACGTTCCGGCCGGTTTCCCTTCGCCTGCCGCAGACCACCTGGAAGGCCATATTTCCCTGGATGAGCTGTTCGACATCCGCGCACCCCATGTGTATCTGGTGAAAGTTGAAGGCGACAGCATGCAAGGCGCTGGCATCTACTCAGGTGATCTGGTCATCGTAGACCGTGGCCGTGAGGCGGAGCACGGCGACATCGTCATTGCCGCGGTCAACTGCGAGCCGGTGTGCAAGCGCCTGCACCGCCGCGACGGGGTGGTGATCCTCAAGTCTGAAAACCCCGCTTACCCGGCGCGGTACATCATGGAAGGGGATGACTTCGTGGTATGGGGCGTTGTGCGTTACAGCGTTCGTGACCATGCGCAGTGACCCGGTTTTCGCGCTCATCGACTGCAATGCGTTCTACGCGAGCTGCGAGCGTGTGTTCAGGCCCGACCTGGCCAAGACCCCGATCGTGGTGCTGAGCAACAATGACGGCTGCGTGATTGCCAGGTCATACGACGCAAAACCCTTCGTGAAGATGGGCGAACCGTATTTCCAGGCCAAGGACAAATTACGCCGCCACGGCATCAAGGCTTTCAGTAGCAATTACGCGCTGTATGGCGACATGAGCGAGCGCGTCATGTCGCTGATCGAGTCGATGGTGCCTGCCGCCGAGGTCTACAGTATCGACGAGTGCTTCGCTGACCTGTCCGGAATTCAGGGCGACCTGACCCTGTTTGGGCGAAATGTGCGTTCAAGAGTCTTTCAATGCACGGGCATCCCGGTTGGCGTTGGCATCGCCGGTACGAAGACGCTCGCCAAGCTGGCCAACCATACGGCCAAGCGCATACAGGCCCAGACGGGCGGGGTTGTGGACATTACCGATGCGTTCAAGCGCGACTGGGTGCTCCGCAATACCAAGGTGAAGGAGGTGTGGGGTGTTGGCCGGCGCATGGCCGCCCACTTCGAGGCAATGGGCATCCATACGGCGATGGACCTGGCCAGGGCCGATGCCTGGACGCTGCGACGCAAGTTCAGCGTGGTCGTGGAGAAAACGGCCCGGGAGCTGGCCGGTACGCCCTGCCTTGAGCTGGATGAGGTCGAGCCGCCGAAGCAGGAAATATGCTGCAGCCGCATGTTCGGCAGGCGGCTTGCTGAACTGGCGCCGATCAAGCAGGCAGCGGCCACCTACGTTGGCCGTGCGGCGGAAAAATTGCGTGCCCAGGGTTCGCTGTGCAAGCGCATGCGCGTCAGCATCCGCACCGGCATGTTCAACCCGCAGGAGCCACACCACGCCCAGGGAGCATTGGTGGAGCTGCCCTATCCGACCTGCGACACACTGCTCATGACCGGGCTGGCTACGGCAGCGGTCGAGCAAATCTTCCGCCCCGGGTTTCGCTACAGCAAGGCCGAGGTGCTGTTGATGGACCTTCGACAACCGGGCGAATTTTCAGAAGATCTTTTTGCCCTGAAGCAGTCGGTGGCGTGCGACCGATTGATGGCGGTCATGGACGACATCAATGGGCGCTGGGGGAGGGGTACAGTGCGCACTGCCAGTGTGCCCGCGGTGCCGGATTGGGGCATGAAGAGGGAGATGATGAGCCAATCCTACACGACGCGAATTGACCAGTTGTGGAAGGTAAAATGCTGAGTCGCGCCTCGGCTTGAGTTCTCCGCAGGCTAAAAGCCTGCGGAGGGTACGTCGGTTAGCTCAAAACCCTGTTTGACCGTTGTTGTACAGGATGGTGTAAGAGTCATCGGTTCTTGGCTCTATCATGATGGGCATGCCGAACAGCTCGCCTCGGCATTGGCATTCACTGATCTTGCAGCGAGGCACATCACCTCGCCTGAACACCCTCCATAAGGCCTCATCGTGTATCAGGATGCGCTTGACCAAGTTCCCTGGCGCCTCGCTGACCTGCGCAACGTAGTGGTCAAGATCACAACCGAAATACGGTATGGTAACTTCTTGTACAAAGCCGATATTCACACCATGCTTCTCGAGATCCTGCCTGATACGCTCGATCACCTCTTCTGCTTCACTTTTTATCATGATGGGTATCTCACGTTGCGTGTGTTCATCAAGAACTTTAGCTCACGCGGCGGTGATGCCCTGGTCACTCTGTCGGATTTTTGTGCGCAGCAGCGAGTAACGCAGCGCTAGCCTTCCGGCAGGCTCGTTCCACAGATGAATTCCTTCGACCCCAGCCGGTGTGACCCATGCTCGACCACATAGCCCGCGCCGCGCCGCCGCGCCTCTGCCTGTGCTGTTTGCTGGTCGGCATAGACATCGACAAAATGCCAGGGGTAGCGGTCTCTTAGTACACCCCATCCAAGCACCCAGCCTGGACGGCTGGGGTCTTGGGGAAGAATTCTGGCCAGGCTGCGAATGGTCATTGCTGTCTCCTGCAAGTACAAGCCGCACAGACCATTCAAAACCCTCACGTCGAACAGTGCGAGATTTTTCTTTGAACCTGGTGTGCCGGTGATCGGTCAGCATCACCGAAGGGAGTGGTCTGTATCAGGGTATTTCCCAGCGTACTGTTGAAATGTTTCTCAGCTATGGTTGAACGTAAGCGATGTTCACCAACGACGGAGTCAGGAATGGATTATTCCAGCATGGTTGAATCGTTGGACAAGATTCTCAAAGAAGCGGCTGCCGATTGCCCGCGTGAGGGTGGGCCGGCCGGCCAAGTGTTTGCCGGTGCTGGCAATCATCAATGTATTCGTAGCCATGCGTGCGCAACGTCGCCACTCGTGGACGGGGTGACCCCTTTGCTACAGGGCATGAACGCGCGGTCGAACTTGAGCGTTGCCCCAATGGGCAGAAACTGACCGGTGGAAGCGAAGCCCGCAACGGATTGTCTGCGGGCTGTGCAGTGGTAATCTTCGGCGCGTAGTCAGCAGGTCAACCTTCGAACTGGATCACCATGCGGCCTTTGATCTTGCCTTCAAGCATCTCGTCGAAGATCTGGTTGATGTCTTCGATCGGCCGGAGTGTCACCTTCGGCACGACTTTGCCTTCTGCGGCAAACTGGAAGGCCTCCTGCAAGTCCTGGCGCGTGCCCACCAGCGAGCCGACTACTTCGATGCCGTCCAGTACCAGGCGGGGGATGTTCAGGTTCATGGCTTCGGAGGGCAGGCCGACCGCAACTAGGCGGCCACCGGCACGCAGGGCGTCTACCGCCGAGTCGAATGCGGCTTTGGCTACTGCCGTAACCACGGCTGCATGGGCACCACCGGTCTTGGCCTGAATGACTTTCGCTGCATCCTCGGTGCGGGGGTTGACCACCATGTCGGCGCCCATCTCGCTGGCGAAGCGCAGTTGCTCGTCGTTGACGTCGATGGCAATCACTTTGGCGTTGAACACATTCTTCGCATATTGCAGGGCCAGATTGCCCAAGCCACCGAGGCCATAGACGGCGATCCACTGGCCGGGGCGAATGTTGGAGCTTTTCACGGCCTTGTAGGTGGTGACGCCGGCGCAGGTGACGCTGCTGGCCGCTGCAGAGTCGAGGCCATCAGGCACCTTGACCGAGTAGTCGGCCTTGACGATACAGGCCTCGGCCATGCCGCCGTCGACGGTGTAGCCGGAATTCTTCACTTCGCGGCACAGTGTTTCGTTGCCACTGGTGCAGTATTCGCAGTGCCCACAGCCCTGGTAAAACCAGGCAACGCTGGCGCGGTCGCCGGGCTTGAGCGAAGTGACACCAGGGCCTACCTCCTGAACCACTCCAATGCCTTCGTGACCCAGCACGACACCGGTCTTGTCACCGAAGTCGCCATTTTTGACATGCAGGTCGGTATGGCATACCCCGCAGCATTGCATCTTCAGCAGCGCTTCGCCGTGTTCCAGTGGGCGCAGGGTTTTCTCGACAACGTCCACGCGACGGCCTGGCGCAACAACAGCAGCTTTCATAGGAGCCTCCGTGTCTATCCGAATGAGCTTGGGTGATGGCCGGATCAGCATAGACCTTGCGCGGGAGGGGAAAACTGCTCCAGATCATGAGGGTGAGCAGCCACAGGCTGTCGAACAAAGAAAAGCCCGCGGCAAATGTGCGGCGGGCTGCAAGAACGTACGGAGCGGGGTCAGTGTGCGCAAGCAGATGTCGGTATTTCGTGAAGCGCAGGTGATCAGCCTGTCATTTGGGGCGGAGTCATTGGCGGGGCGGAAAAAAGCCCGCCATGAAGGCGGGCAAGCAACGTTTGAAGGGAGAGCCTGCAGATTGGGCTGGTGGCATTAACGGTGCATTAATAGCCCCCATTGACCCGGCACCTCGATCGGCCTATACAGGCCTGCCAAACACTTCAGGAGCCAGCATGCGCGACCAAGACGACCTTCACGAGCCGGAGCACGATTATCTGCTCGATCACGAATTCCTCTATGGCGACGACGTGGAACACGAGGCGGACGCCCAGGGCGCCGAAGATGAGCTGGAGGAAGACGAAACGCCGGGTGACTTCGATGACCTTGATGAAGAGCGGCTCGAGCACCCGGCGTGGTTCGATGACTGCGACGACTGACTCAGCGCCCGTCTACGGAGAAGCGCCCAGGGCCGCTCACGGCCAATAGCAGCAGGCCACCCATAATGGCCATGTTCTTCAGGAACTGGGTCATGTTGGCACTGCGTTCGGGGTCGACCATGTTCCAGAAAGGGTGGCCGATCAGCGCGGTGCCCAGCACGAACAGCGCGAACAGCGCTGCCAGTGGCCGGGTATAGAAGCCAACGATCAGCAGGATGGCGACCACGAACTCCATCAGTACCGCAATTGCGGCCGCCAGCATGGGGGCGGGGGCACCCAGGGAGGTCATGTAGGCGACGGTCCCGTCGAAACCGGTCAGTTTGGCCCAGCCTGACAAGACGAACAGGATCATCAACAGCACGCGGGCAAGCAGGATGATGATGTCGCGTTGACCATCGAATAGGGAGTAGCGCATGGCGGCGTTCCAGTGGGCAAATGTATGCTCCACTTTAGCAGCTGCGCAAAACATTGCTGCCAGACGCTAAAAAGGTGCCATGCAGGCGCCTTTTCAGGGGAATTTGGTGCGAGTGGCGGGACTCGAACCCGCAAGGCTCACGCCGACAGATTTTAAGTCATTCTGCCCCTCATTCCGCTTACGAGAGCTGTTGAAAGCTTACGAGAGCTGAACTCGGCTTACTTGAGCTTAAAAGGTTTGAGAATCAAAGCCTTGAAGTGAGTATTGCACCGCTGCCGAGGGCTTGTGAGAGCTGAGCAGGGCTGTTGGGTGCTGAGTTGAGCTGCCGGCGCAGCTACCAAGCCCGCTACCAAGAGCTACTAAGCTATCGAGTCGAATGAATTGATCGTTTTTTAGACAGCTTTAAGGCATGTGAAGGCTCACATAGCTTAGGCACGAGAGATAGATCAGCAGGAATGTGGTGCTGATGGCCGGGTCTTGCGAAGGAAGGGGTGTTTAGTGGTGCCCCGAGCCGGACTCGAACCGGCACACCTTTCGGCGGCGCATTTTAAGTGCGATGTGTCTACCAATTTCACCATCGGGGCGCGATGTGAGCTGGCGATTAGACACGAAAATCTTGCGGAAATCAACGGTTTAGAGCCAGGAAGGAGTGTGGGCGTGGCATTGAAGATCAATTTCACTAAAGATGCGCTTAGAGACCTGGTTTGCCCTGAGGGTAAGTCTGAGATTTATGTGTATGACACTCATACAAAAGGCTTGGCTTTACGCGTCACCAAAGCCGGTGGAAAAACCTTTAAAGATCAGCGGCGCAAGATTGACGTCTTCGACTACAAGTCTACGAAACTACCAGTTATCAGGGAGGTTGCTGAAAAGATCTACGCTAACCTTGATGTGATTTTGGTTGAGGAGCATAAAAGAGCCTGAGGGAAAGCATTACTGTTAATGAAGCCTTTGAATCGATGATTGCTAATAAAACTAAACTTGCTAAAAGCACTATTGGCGATTATACGAAAACCTACGATAACTACATCAGACCTGTGTACGGTGATCTAGCGTTGATCGCTGTGACGAATGACATTGTGCTTGAACTGCATGCTAAAACAACTGCGCCAGTGATGAGGGCTAGTGGGGAAATGAGTCAGCCGCGCAACCGTTCGGCTAATAAAGCGGTTTCGTTATTGGGCTCGGTTTTCTCTTATGTCATCGTTTTTTTTAAGGATGAGGCAGGGGTGCGTATTTATACTTACAATCCGGTGGATATCATGACTGCGCTTGGCAATTGGCATGACAACAAGCGCGACAAGATTCGGGTAAATCCAAACGAGCTTGGAGCTGTTATCTCAAGTGCAATTGAAATTGGTGATGCTCAGCCACGGCGCGAAGTCCCAACCTCATTTAAAACTGCATCAGCAGCTGTTCTCTTTATGCTTTTTTCGGGTGTTCGTCCTGGCGAAATTGAGAAGATCAGGAAAGACTATGTTTGTCATGAAACCAGATATATTGTATTACCTCTTCGTGACAAAGCTGATGAGTCTGATTCGCTAAAAAACTCCGAGGAATTCCACTTGGTACTCAATGACTCTGCGTATTGTCAATTGCTATATGCGATGAGGCAAACTAGCGGTGATTACGTATTTGCTGGTGTCGATCAACCCAAAATTAGTGAGTCGAATGTCAGGGACTTTTTGACTAAAGTTTCTGAAAGTCTTATCGATAGGAAGCATCTCCCACGGAAAATTCTTCGAGCCATTTTCATTTCTATTGCTGAGCGTGCTGAGGTTGGAGCGTTTTATATTAAAGTCCTCTGCGATCATGACGGGGAGGGGCAGTCCGTGGACGTTACCGATGGCTATAAAACTGCATATCTCTCAGAGATTCGGCGAGCTGCAATTAGGGTCGAAGATGAGATTTATTCCAACGCCCAGGTTGATAAAGGATACGTTTGTCGTGGCTTTCTGCACACCTTGAGACCTCTCGACACTCAAATACTTGACGCAAAGTCAGTATCGCTCTAGCAGCGATTCGACTACCTGTAAGCGAAATCGCAATAGTTGCTTGCGACGTCGCAGTATTGTCTTGTGGTTTCGCACTTGATTACTGTGATTTCGCTTTGTGTTCCTGCGGTTTTGCACTCTGGTACTGCGATTTCGCATTCACACCTTGCGAGGGTTTGGTTATATATTCAACTTTCTCGAATTAATTGTTGAGGCACTAGAAGTGACCGGTCGTTTCGTTGTGCGAAGCAATGTTGTGCAGCAGCATGGAGTTGCCGCCAGCAAGCTGAACTTCCCATTCATGGAGGGGCTGCATCTGGACGTATCCTTGGGTGTGGGGTGCTGCCTATAAGTGGCCGCAATCTAAGGCACAAGCGGCCCAGCAGCAACCTCACTCCAGAATCCGCTTTACCTGCCAGCCGCAATGCAGACCGAGCAGGATGCACGAGTGGGCTTGAATGGTTTGTCCCCAAAAATTCTCGGAAAGGGTCAGCCGCACACAGTCGAGGTACGCTTTTTGCTAAGGAAATGCGTTTCTTGTAGGAGGTCGATCATGAAAAATAATCAAGTGGACATGACCACTGACGAGCTTGACCTCTTCACACAGGTCATCTGGAGGCTCAAAGCCTCTGGTGGTGACCAGGAGGATGTGAGGCGTCAAATCCTGGTGGATGTTACCAGGCTTCTCAAATCCGACTTCGGGGCTTCATACGTTTGCGACGATAGGCGCGCAGTTTCCACGCGTTGTGTATCGCTGAACATCGATTCCCGCAAGCTCATCGAATACGACAGCCACAGGCATGTGAATGACATCGTCACCTGGAAAATGCGGTCATTGAGGACAGCGACCTGTGTAGATGATGTGATCGACCGGAAATCGCTCGAGGCCAGTGAGCATTACGTTGATTTTCTGAAGCCATGCGGTATGCACCACGGGATCAACGTCTTCTTCTTTGATCAAGGGCGCGACATCGGAGACCTGAGGATATGGCGTAGCGCCGACCAGCCATCATTCAACTATCGCGATGTGGCCATGCTGAACGCCCTAACGCCCTATTTCGAACAGTCGTTGTCGTGCGTCTCTCCGCCCCCTGGCGTGGGCCTTACCAGGCGGGAGGTATCGGTGATCGAACACGTCGCAGCAGGTTGCAGCGACAAGGAGATCGCACGTTTGATGGGTATTGGATTTACCACAGTCAGAACGCACCTCAAGAATGCGATGCACAAAACTGGTGCAAGCAATCGTACCGAACTGGCGGTACGGGGCCGGCCCCACTGAACACATCCTCAATTATGAGGATTTTTGAGTAGTTCTCCGTATGGGTAAATGAGGCACCGGTGCCGGAGGGGTATCGGCCAAACCTCGGAAACCTAACGTGAATAAAAAAACAGCACTGCTGGCTTTGACCATCACATCCGGAATTTCAAACAGCTACGCTGCGGAAGCTCTGAGCCCTCTCTACACCCTCAGCGCTGAGCAGACCGCTCAGGCAATCTGCAGCAAGCAGGTCACCAGCCAGGAAGTAGTCAAATACTGGTTACAGCGGATTGATGCACGCCCCCAGCTCAACGCGTTCATCGCTGTAGATCACCGACGTGCCTTGGCGGAAGCTAAAAAGGTCGATGCTCGGCTTTCAAGCGGTAGGGAATGCAGGCCACTCGATGGCGTCCCGATTGCCATCAAAGACAACATTCAAGTTGTAGGTTTCGCAAATACTGCTGGCACTCCAGCCTTGCGCCATTTCATGCCTAAGGCGAACGCCCCTATCATCGACAAGCTCGAGGCCGCTGGGGCAATCATCCTCGGCAAAACCAACATGCATGAGTTGGCGTTTGGCGTGACGGGGTACAACCTGGGTTATCACACCAAAGATGTGATCGGCATTCGTAACGCTTTCGACCAATCTCGGATCTCAGGTGGCTCGTCATCTGGCAGCGCAGTTGCTCTTGGAGCGAGAATGGTGCCTATAGCACTGGGTACTGACACAGGTGGGTCAACTCGAGAACCTTGTGCGTTGAATGGCTGCTTAGGTTTCCGCCCCACGGTTGGTCGCTACAGCGGTCAGGGTATCACCCCCATTTCCCCTACCCGTGATACAGCAGGGCCCATGGCGAATACAGTCGGGGATGTGGTGTTACTCGACTCAATTCTAAGCGGGAAAAACCCATTGCCCGCAAAACCAGCAAATGGAATCCGCCTCGGACTACCGGATTTCTTTTGGGCAGATCTGGATAGCGACGTAGGGAAAGCTGCAAGTCAAGCACTTGAAAAACTCCAGGCAGCAGGCGTGCAGGTCGTGCCAGTTCAGATGCCTAAGCTCAAAGAGCTTGCTGCGGCAGTAGCCACTCCCGTAGCGATTGTTGAGGCCAAGAAAGCACTCTCAGCATATCTGAAGGAGCAAAATACTGGTGTCTCGTTCGACCAGTTGGCTTCACAGGTAGCAAGCCCTGACGTCAAGGCCATTTTCAACGACATGGTTGTTCCGGTACTCGTTCCTGGTGCTGATGGAAAGATGGTCGCGGGTCAGCCTATCTATGACCAAGCCATCAAAGAAAGCCTTCCTAGACTGGAAGAACTCTATAAGCGCACTTTCGCAGAGAACAAAATTGACGCACTTCTGTTCCCTGCTGTTCCTGAGGTGGCAATCAAAACTGGCCCAGAAGCCGGAACCCCTGAAAACTTCCTACGCATCATCCGGAACTCCGATCCGAGCAGTAATGTAAAAATGCCCGGCTTGAGCATTCCAATTGGCCTAGGTGAAAAATCCAAGCTTCCCGTAGGAATGGAGATTGACTCCCTACCTGGCCAAGATGACGAGCTTCTCGCCATTAGCCGAACCCTTGAGTCGATTTGGGGCCCTGGCCCGATTCCAAGCATCGCTCACTGAAAAGCAAGTCAATAGCTATTTTTGAGTTCTGGGTAGACGTATGAATAAGTATAAAAGCTTTGCGGGCACCCCTGTGCGTGAATTAAGTTTTAAAGCGGTATTGACCATCACCGCAATCACTGGAGTCTTATTATCCAGCGTTGCGTTGGGAGATGACAGCGCATTCAAACCGCATTATGTCGTCACGAACCAATCTCTTAAAAATCTGGACACGGGGCCACGCCCCCACAGCTTTGCGAATGCGGGGGCGATCTTTGCAGGAGCCGATTTAGACCTCGGCAAGCTACTTGATAACAACCTGGGTACTTTTCACTTCGAGTACACTTTCTTCCCTTGGATGAGGAATGAGGGCGTACCTACTGCCGATAAATGGCAAGGTGCAGTGGGCAGTGCTCTGGCCGGTTCGGTGATGCACAATGACATCGATGCAGGCTATTTGTCGCTCTTTGCGTACAGCCAGAATTTCCTGGATGATCGTTTGCAAATTACAGCTGGTCGGACTAACGCCAAGCGTTACTTCTATGTGTCCAACTGTGGGACTATCGTAGCATGCAACGACCCACTGATTGAGTACACAACCGGCATTCTGCCTTACCCATATGGCAGCTGGGGTGGCTATGCCAAATACACTGTGAATGACAATATGTATGTTCACGGTGGTGTATTCGAATCCAACCCCGAAGACTATCTTAAAAAAACTAAGGGGGTTCACTGGGATCCGGGCAATGCCAGCGGAGCAACCAGCCTCGCCGGGGTGGGCCTTGAGCAGACAATTGCCCAGAACCCCTATCCATACCGCTATGAGCTTAATGCCTTCCACAACAGCGCTGAGCAGATAGATATTTCTGATGGCTCGAAACATCGAGGCAGCAGCGGGGCCATCTTCCGGTTCAGTCAGACCGTGGCTCGTGATGACCTCTCAGATCCCAAGTCGCTTGGCCAGGCCTGGCAGGTGTTCGGGGCATGGTCATACAATGCTGACAACTCGCAGCCGTTCGAGCATTTCCTAGAGGCTGGTGTTACCCGAGTGGGGCCATTCGGTCGACCTCAGGATTCTGTAAGCCTCAAGGCTAGCTACCTGCGCCTGTCCGACAAGCAAGTTGATTTCCAGAATCAGCAGCGCTTCGCTGCAACTGGCCTAGATCAGCATATGTCAAAGGGAGAGTCTCGGGTCGAGCTGAACATGCATTGGCAGGCAACCAAGTACCTGTCATTTGAGCCGAGCGTTCAGTACATCTTCAATCCGAGCAACTTTTACAACCCAAGCGCTGAGGTGAGCGGAAATGGCACGGTGCTCGGCCTTCAAGTCGTCTACGACCTGGGCTCGCAGATTGGACTGTAGATAAATCGATGGTTGCCTACCACTAAAGGTGGGCAACCTCCGTTGAATCACTCGTTTTCGCCAATTGCTGCCTGGACTTGGTTGATAAACCAAGTAAGCGCAGTAGATTGCTCACTGCGTGAGTGCCAATGCAACGTCACTTCAAAGCATGGAACCTCAAACGGTAACTCCATTGTTTTCAACTTGGAAGGCAGCGGCATCTCGCAGAAGCTCTTGGCAATCCTGCTTGGCAGAATGACAAGAAGCTCAGTACCTGGAATTACTTTCGGCAGGACTGAGAAGTGGGGAAGCTTCAGTTTAATTCTCCGCTTGATACCAAGCCGCTGCAGGACATCCTCTGCCATCCCGTGTCCTGAGGTTCTGGTGACTAACACATGGGGTTCGATCTTGAACTGCTCCATAGATAGGTCAGATCCAATACGAGGGTGAGCACCATCAAGCAGGCAGACGTAACGTTCAGAAAGTAACGTTTTTGATGAGATACCAGCTGCGGTAAGAGTCCGGCTGCAGATTGCGGCGTCAACATGACCCTCACTCAGCCAAGTGCCAACAGACTCAATTTCTAGAGGAACAATTTCCAGCTCTATGTTTGGAGCCGTCACATTGAAGTTATGCATCAAGCCCGGCAGAAAGGCCATTTCTCCCAGGTCAGACAGTGCAAGTTTGAATCGTCTGGTGGAGTGGCTTGGCTCAAAGCGCTTCGCATCTGCCACCACGGTATCAATGCACCTCGAGGCTTCCTTAAAGCCTGGGTACAGCTGAGCAGCCAGCCTGGTGGGTTGCATCCCCTGGCTACTTCGCACGAAAAGAGCATCGTCAAACTGCTCCCGAAGCTTAGCCAGCGAGTAGCTGACGGACGGCTGAGTGACGCAAAGGCGCTCAGCTGAAACGGTCACGCTGCCGGTTTCATATAGCGTAATGAAGGCCGTGATGAGGTTGAAATCGAACTGGGGCATAACAGGCACCAAAATAAAGGCTGTCTATATAGTACACACAAAACATTGATTTGATCGATTCTTAAGCGCTTTTTACGATAGTCCTGTCACGTACCAACGGGAATTCTCTAAGTGAAAACAATACATTCCGCCTCCTACGCCCTGCTTCGCCGTCATGGCATGACCACCATGTTCGGCAACCCTGGCTCCAACGAATTGCCCTTCCTGAAAGACTTCCCGGAGGACTTCCAGTACATCCTCGGCTTGCACGAGGGCGCAGTGGTGGGTATGGCGGATGGCTATGCGCTGGCGAGCGGCAAGCCTGCTTTCGTAAACCTCCACGCTGCCGCAGGCACCGGAAACGGCATGGGAGCGCTCACCAACTCCGTGTACTCCCACAGCCCTTTGGTGATCACTGCAGGCCAACAGGTTCGTTCGATGATCGGCGTCGAAGCGATGCTGGCAAACGTGGATGCGCCACAACTTCCCAAGCCCCTAGTGAAGTGGAGCTACGAGCCCGCCAACGCCCAGGACGTACCACGTGCGCTGAGCCAGGCCATCCACATCGCCAACACAGAGCCCAAGGCTCCCGTTTACCTTTCGATTCCCTACGATGATTGGGAGCAGGACTCTCCTGCAGGTGTTGAGCATCTGGTAGATCGCGAAGTGCAAGTTGCCGGCCTGCCAGATACCCGGCAATTGGCGGTGCTCGCTCAGCGGCTCGACGCAGCCAAGAACCCGGTTTTGGTTCTGGGCCCGGATGTTGATGCCACGCGTGCGAACCACGCTGCAGTAATGCTGGCGGATAAGCTTCGCCTGCCTGTCTGGGTGGCTCCATCCGCTTCACGTTGCCCGTTCCCGACCCGCCACCCTAGCTTCCGTGGCGTACTGCCAGCTGCTATCGCTGGGATTAGCAAAACGCTTGATGGTCATGACCTGATTTTGGTCGTAGGTGCTCCAGTATTCCGCTACCACCAGTTCGCTCCAGGTGATTACCTGCCGGCAGGTGCCCGCCTGATTCAGATCACCTCCGACCCCCAAGAAGCCGCGCGCGCGCCAATGGGCGATTCTCTAATCGGTAACATCCGGGCCACCCTAAGCGCTGTGGCTGAAGCCGTTCGGCAGCGTGACATCGCTTATCCAGCACAGCGTGAAATCGCCCCTGCCGCCGCAGACGAACCCAATCGCTTGCACCCCGATTCGCTGTTCGAGGTTCTCGACGCAGTTGCCCCGTCAGACGCCATCTATGTGAAGGAATCTACTTCGACGACCACTGCTTTCTGGCAGCGCATGAACCTTCAAAACCCTGGCAGCTATTACTTCCCGGCAGCTGGTGGTTTGGGCTTCGGCTTGCCTGCCGCAGTAGGTGTCCAGTTGGCAGAGCCAAATCGCCGCGTAGTAGCACTGATTGGTGATGGTTCCGCTAATTACGGGATCACCGCTCTTTGGACTGCTGCCCAATACAAAATCCCAGTAGTTTTCGTGATTTTGAAAAATGGAACCTACGGTGCCCTCAGATGGTTTGCCGGCGTATTGGAAGTAGATAACGCACCAGGCCTCGACGTTCCTGGCTTGGACTTCTGTGCGATTGCCAAAGGCTATGGCGTTAAAGCGGTTAATGCGGATACCCGAGAGAAGTTTGAAGCAGCATTGCGTGCAGCCCTGGACTCCACGGAACCAACTGTCATTGAGGTTCCAACTGTAACTATCCAGCCTCACTAAGAAATCTGTCATACATTATAACAACAAGAGAAGTGCTTACTATGTCTAATCAAAGTGCGCTATCAGCTGCCGCGAACGCCCCACTCGGGCGTTTGCACTACGGGCTCCTTTTTTGGTGTTCGTTTATCATGCTGTTCGATGGGTACGATCTGGTCATCTACGGATCTGTTGTACCCCGTCTCATGGAAGAGTGGGCAATTTCACCAATTCACGCAGGTTGGATGGGCAGCGCCGCGCTGTTCGGGATGATGTTCGGCGCTGTGCTTATCGGCCCCCTGGCCGACCGGTTAGGTCGACGAAAAATCATCTTGGGCTCGATGAGCCTAGCAAGCTGCTGTGCTCTGGCTACAGCTGTTGCCTGGGACGCACCAAGCTTCGCAGTCCTGCGATTTGTCACTGGCGTGGGGCTGGGAGCCGCGATTCCCAATATCGTGGCTTTGATGAACGATTTGGCCCCTGCGGCTCGTCGCAGCAGTCTCACCACCATCATGTTGAGCTTCTATTCCGTAGGAGCTATGGCATCCGCGATGATAGCGATCTGGATCATCCCTAGATTTGGATGGGAAGCAACGTTTCTGGTAGGTGGTCTGCCCCTGCTCGCGATGCCTTGGATGTACCGCCAACTGCCTGAGTCCTTGGCATTCTTGCTGAGCAAAGATAAGGCCAAGGCTGCAGAGCTGCTGCAACGCCTTAATCCGCACGTAGACATCGCCAACGTTCACGTTGAGTCCGTAGAGAAATCCTCGACAAGCACCCCTCTGTCTCGTCTTTTCAGCGAAGGCCGAGCGGTTGGTACGGTATTCCTCTGGCTCGGCTTCGGGATGTGCATGCTGATGGTTTATGGCTTGAACACCTGGTTGCCCAAGATCATGGTCGCTGCAGGTTATCCCCTTGGATCGAGCCTGATGTTCCTGGTGATTCTGAACCTCGGTGCGACTATCGGCGCCCTAGGTGGAGGTTGGCTCGCTGACAAGTGGGGGTGCAAAGCTACCCTGATCCTTTTCTTCGCCTTGGCGGTGGTTTCCCTCAGCATCCTAGGCATCAAGCCCGGCCCGTTTGTGTTGAACGTCATGCTGTTGATTGCGGGAGCCACCACCATCGGTACTTTGGCTGTCATCCATGCTTTTGCAGCCCAGCAGTACCCAAGCACGATCCGTGGCACGGGCGTCAGCTGGTGCTCAGCAATCGGTCGGTTCGGTGGTGTGGCAGGCCCGGCCTTGGGCGGCTTGATGCTCAGTCTGAACCTGCCAACTCAGCTCAATTTCCTACTGTGTGCAGCACCAGGAGTGATCGCGATTTTCGCTATCGTCCTCATCAAGAATGCAGCGAAAGAGCGTTCAGACATCCGTACCAGCGCCATCGACGCGCATTCCTGAATTCGAGACTAGGAGTACATCATGAGCGAGCAAAAAACCGATCGTTACGCCGATTTGAATCTTTTGCCAATTGCAGGCAAATGGCGCGAGGGTCGCGCCGGCAAGGCCCTTCAAAACACCAACCCTTATAGCGGTGAAACCTTGCTCCAGATCGAGCAGGCAAACCGTGAAGATCTCAATGAAGCCTATGCTGCGGCCCAAGAGGCACAAGTAGCCTGGAAAGAAATGGGCCCTGCTCAACGGTCTGGGATTATGTTGCGTGCGGTTCAGATCTTCGATGAACGCAAGGAAGAAATCATCGAGTGGATCATCAAAGAATCAGGCTCGACCCGCATCAAAGCTCAAATTGAATGGGGGGCTGCGCGTAGCATCACCCTGGAATCGGCTTCGTTCCCTGGACGTGTCCATGGCCGCATTCTGCCCTCCAATGTTCCAGGCAAAGAGAACCGCGTTTACCGCGAACCACTGGGCGTTGTCGGCGTAATCAGCCCGTGGAATTTCCCATTCCACCTGACACAGCGCTCTGTAGCACCTGCACTGGCTTTGGGTAACGCAGTCGTCATCAAGCCTGCGAGCGATACACCCGTGACTGGTGGTCTTCTCAGCGCTCGTATTTTTGAAGAAGCAGGCGTACCGGCTGGAGTAATCAGTGTTCTGGTCGGCCCTGGCGCAGAGATCGGCGACGCCTTCGTTGAGCACCCGGTTCCCAAATTCATTTCCTTCACAGGGTCGACCCCGGTTGGAGCGAACATTGGCCGTATTGCCAGTGGCGGGAAGCACCTGAAACATGTGGCACTTGAGCTGGGCGGTAACAGCCCGTTCGTGGTCTTGGCTGATGCCGATCTCGATCAAGCGGTAGCGGCTGCGGTCATGGGCAAATTCCTGCACCAAGGGCAGATTTGCATGGCCATCAACCGGATCATTGTGGAAAGCCCTCTGTACGATGCGTTCGTCGACAAATATGTAGCGCGGGTCAAAGCCTTGAAGGTGGGTGATCCAAGCCTGCCTGACACCGTGATCGGCCCAGTGATCAACCAAAAGCAGCTTCAGGGCCTGGTTGAGAAGATCCATCGCGCCCATGAAGAAGGGGCCAAGCTGGTAGTAGGCGGAGAGCCTAATGGTCAGGTACTACCGCCGCATGTGTTTGTTGACGTCACAGCGAACATGGAGATTGCCAGGGACGAAATCTTTGGGCCGCTCGTAGGCATTCAGAAGGCTGACAGCGAAGCACATGCTCTCGAGCTGGCAAACGACAGTGAATTCGGACTGTCGAGCGCCGTGTTCACTGGCGACCTGGAACGTGGTGCACGTTTCGCTCGCAAGATCAAAGCCGGGATGACTCATGTGAACGATATCCCGGTGAATGATGAAGCTCATGCTCCATTCGGGGGGGAGAAAAACTCGGGGCTTGGCCGATTCAATGGTGAGTGGGCGATTGAAGAGTTCACAACTGATCATTGGATCAGTGTTCAAAGCGTTCCTCGGTAAGGGATCCATCATCC
>NZ_AEWE02000149.1:0-4842 GCF_000190455.2 Pseudomonas sp. TJI-51 | reverse complement strand
GCTGGTACGGTTACTACAGCCTTGGGCGGCGGGTGGCCAAGCGGTCTTAGATCAACGGCGAGGTCGAACAGAAGCGCTTTCTGTGGCAAGGCTTGCGGATGCTGCGGGAGGAAACGCCTGGGCACAGCATCTTGTATCTGTACGAGCCGGGTAGCTATGCGCCGTTGGCGCGGGTTGATCAGGTTGAAGGGGGAAGGCAGAAGGTCTATTACTTCCATACGGATCAGATTGGTACGCCGTTGGAGTTGACGGACAGTGATGGCAAGATCGTTTGGCAGGCGACGTATCGTTCATGGGGTGCGATAGAGAATCTGGTCGTCAATCAGGTCGAGCAGAATCTGCGCTTCCAGGGCCAGTATTTCGATTCTGCAACAGGGCTGCACTATAATACATTAAGGTTCTATGATGCAGAAGTAGGCAGGTTTATTTCTCATGATCCCATAAGTTTGCTGGGTGGGATTAATTTATATGCATTTGCACCTAACTCGACTGGGTGGATTGATCCGTGGGGACTAAGCTGCCGGACTGAGTATTTAGGAAGGACGCCGGGCAAATCCAGCAAAACTGGTCGAGAAGTTATTGAGGCCATGAGAAAAGAGGGGCGTATTCGAGGTCGCGGTAATGAAATGGAGTTTAAAAGTTCGACAGACAAGCAGTGGTACTCGGTTGCGGAAGCTGACATGGCGCACAAGTATGATGCGGTGACTTATTGGAATGATCGCGGAGGTTTCTTCGGTGCCAAGTCCAAAGAAGTTCGGAAATGGATGCTTGACTCTAAGAATTATGAGTTAGAGCACTTTTCATTCAATCGGTCGGCAGGTGCCAGGCTGAACCAGTTTTATAGGTCGCCAGATAATTTTATCGGGCCGCATGAATATTTTAGCTATTGAGGTGTGCATGAACGATTTGTCGGAAATTAATTTGCCGTTATCTCAAGAGATTGTCGCGATTGTAGAGGCGGGTAATTTATTGCATGAGGCTGGCGCCTATGAATCTGCGCTGGAGAAGTACGGCGAATCTTGGAATATGCTGCCTGAGCCTAAAGAACAGTGGGACCTTGCTCATTGGATTGCCAAGTGTTATTCCAGGCTTTACTTAGAGCTTGAGTGCTATGACGAAGCGAAAGTTTGGGCAGTTAGGGCAGTTCAAACAAAACCCCCTCGCGAGACGTCAAGTTTCATACTCCTTGGTGCATCTCATCTTGGTGCGAATGAAAAAGAATCGGCTTACAAGTTTTTTAAAAAGGCCTTTGAGCTTGGTAAGGGGAGAGCTTTTCAAGGGTTTGATAAAAAATATCTGGATTTTTTTACTGGCTATGAAGAAAAATGAAAGATTTGCCAGATCAGCTATATGACGAAATTCTTGCTCTAAGTGAGCAGGGTAACGAATTGATGGATAAAGGAGAGTACTTGAGGGCAGCTGAGGCTTATCGAGTTGCGTTGATAAAGTTGCCCGAGCCATATGTGCAGTGGGATGCGTTTGTTTGGCTTAAAGCCAGTGTTGGGGATGCAATTTTTCACTTGAAAAATTATGCTGATGCCGCGGAAGAATTTTTTGATGCCATGGGTGGTGCGGATGGTTCTCACAACAGTTTTGTACTCTTGCGGCTCGGTCAGTGCCTGTACGAACAAGCAGATCCGAAAGCGATGGATTATCTATGTAAAGCCTACTTTTTAGAAGGTGATGACGTTTTTAGGCATGAAGATAAGAAATACATTGGCGCGGTTAAATCAGTGTTGGGTAGTAGGGTTAATTGATAAGCTTCAGGTTTGTTATGGTCTAGTGTTAAAGACTGCACTCGAAATTAATTATGCTAACCCTCTTATTGGCTATTTAAGGGCCAGCGCATGTGACGACTTTCAACTTTTTGAAAAATTAGGACGTAAGTCAACCATTGGCAGTATGTCTATGCGTATCGGACCGCTTGAGTGAGGTAGCACGGGTCGACAACCTGATCCTGCGCTTCAGCTACCGCGCTGGCGGTCACCTGATTCGCCTCGACGAAATCGGCTATGGCGAAAGTGGTGAACGTCCCGAGCGCAGCACGCTGTTCGAGCGCGATGCCATTGGCCGTTTACTGGCCAAAGTCAACGGCGATGCACGACAAGACTTCGGTTACGACGACGCTGACCGGCTGTTGAGCATTCAGCGTCAACCTACACCTGCAGGCAGGCAGTTGGGTGTCACCGTCGAAAAGCTTGGCTACAGCTATGATCTTCTAGGGCGCCTGACACAGGAACTGACCCCGAGCGGTGCCTTGGGCTATGAGTACGATGTACTCAGCAACCTGACCACGCTGACGTTGCCAGATGGCCGCAAGGTCAACCACCTGTACTACGGCAGCGGCCATTTGCACCAGTTGAACCTGGACGGCCAGGTCATCAGTGACATGGAGCGCGATGACCTGCACCGCGAGGTGTACCGCACCCAGGGCAAGCTCACCAGTTGCTTCGGTTATGACGCCATGGGGCGCAAGGCCTGGCAGTTTGCCTCGACCTTGCCGGCCGACAAGCTCTCGCAGGTGCACAACACCGGCATCAACACGTCGTTGCTGGTCGAGCATGCCTACAACCCGATCCACCGCCGTTACCAGTACGACCCTGCCGGTGAACTGGTGCGTACGCTGGACAAGCTACGCGGCGAGATCAAGTACGAGTATGAAGCCAATGGCCAGTTGCGCAGCCGTGATACTGGCTCGCTGATCGGGAGCGAGGAATTCCGCTACGACCCGGCAGCTAACCGGTTGGACTTCAATGCGCGGCAGTTTGCCAAGGTCAAGGACAACCGCATCAAACAGTGGCGGGATCAGGAGTACCGCTACGACCCGTGGGGCAACCTGATCGAGAAGCGCTCGGGGCATAGCAAGCTGCAGAACTTTAGCTATGACTGCGAGAACCGGCTGGTGCGGGCGGAGACGTTGGTCAATGGCAAGCTGGCAAGCCGAGGCGAGTACCGTTACGACAGCCTTGGGCGGCGGGTGGCCAAGCGGGCTGAAATCAACGGCGAGGTCGAACAGAAGCGCTTTCTGTGGCAAGGCTTGCGGATGCTGCGGGAGGAAACGCCTGGGCAGAACATCCTGTACCTGTACGAGCCGGGTAGCTATGCGCCGTTGGCGCGGGTTGATCAAGCTGAAGGGGAAGCGCAGAAGCTTTATTACTTCCATACTGACCAGATTGGTACGCCGTTGGAATTGACGGACAGTGACGGCAAGACCGTTTGGCAGGCGACGTATCGTTCATGGGGTGCGATAGAGAATCTGGTCGTCAATCAGGTCGAGCAGAATCTGCGCTTCCCAGGTCAGTATTTCGATTCTGAAGCTGGGCTGCATTACAATACGTTCCGTTTCTATGATGCTGAGCTCGGACGGTTTCTGTCCCAGGATCCTATAGGGCTTGCAGGTGGAATTAATGTCTATTTATATGCTGAAAATCCTGTTCAGGAAATCGATCCGCTGGGGTGGTGTTCGACGAAGCTGGGTAATAGCATGGGTGCCAAAAAAGGCGATGGGATGGCGAACCATCACCTCATTCCGGAAGAGATCCTTAAGAAGCCGCGTTATGCAAAAATGTTTAACAGACTCCGATCAATGGGGTTCAACGATGACGGGGCATCCAATGGTATATTTTTGCCTGGCACTAAAGGTTTGACGCAAAAAATTGATCTTCCTGGGCATTGGTCTAGCCATTCTCGATATACTAAGGCGATAGAGACCAAAGTGTCAGCACTAAATGACGCATTCAGCGCTGGAAAAATTTCAGACACCCAGTTGGTGTTGGGTATTGGTAAGATTCAGAATTTCGCAAGAGAAAATCTAATGAATAATAATTTTGTAGTGGACTCTGTTACTGGGAGGCTACTGTGAGTAGTATGAAATATTATGCTCTGCGCTATGACTCTCATGATGCGGGCTGTCCGACTGTATTGTCGGGTTTTTTTAATTGTGAAGAGTTTGAGTGGGGCGCTTTCGAGATTAACCCAATGGAGCTGGTGATAGAAAAGATGTATGCTCTGGAACTGACCAGTCTTGAAGTGCCACTCAATGATTTGGATTTCGACTTCTATGAGCTTGGCGACACTTACGTGTCGAAAAGATTCTTAGAAGTTTGCGATGGCGTGGGCGCAAAGTACAGGGCTATCCCACTCGAAATATCATATGGCGGGGCTTCGCGGAAGGATGAGTTTTATATATTTATTCCTGGTGAAAGTCTGGCGGCGCTAGATAAGAGCAAGTCGGTGTTTGAGGTCTCAAAAGACATGGTCACCGGTTTAGAGGTAGAAAGTCCTATTTATCCAGGTTCTGTGAGTATAGAGAGCATTTCGAGTTTCGTGATGACTCCGACATTGGAAGGTGATCTTTTTAGATGTCAGGAAACGTTGGAGTTGTTTTGCAGTGAGAGATTTAAAGCTGCCGCCAGTGGTTTGAAGGGTGTCAGGTTTGAAGCGGTTGATGAGAAATATACATATGATACGTGGGCTGAATTCAACGATATTTAAAGAGATTAAGTTGTTGGTGAGATAGGTGCGCATAAGGTTGTAAGCTGATCAATCGTACTCTTCAAGAGTATTCGGCGACGGCTCTCCGTGTCATGTGGCAGAGTCAGTACTGGTAAGCTACAGAGTTTGGAGACACGAAACCAAGCGCGTACCGATGTTCGCAGTTGGTGCATGAGTTACGGTTGGTCTCGACCTGTCCACGGCAATGATCTTCTAGGGCGCCTGACACAGGAACTGACCCCGAGCGGTGCCTTGGGCTATGAGTACGATGTACTCAGCAACTTGACCACGCTGACGTTGCCAGATGGCCGCAAGGTCAACCACCTGTACGTAAGGGATCCATCATCC
>NZ_AEWE02000148.1:21628-28659 GCF_000190455.2 Pseudomonas sp. TJI-51 | reverse complement strand
GGGGTTCATGGATCGCACTCGTTCCTCGCAAGTATCCGTTCTGATCGAAAAAGCTCGATAATTTAAAGCTGTTCCAGCTGGCTCCCATGATGGGAGCCAGCTGTGATTCACCATCCAAAAATAATAAAGGTGAGAAGTAATGCATAACTTCCCTCAAGGGTTGTATGGGGCGCTCGTCCTGGGTATTTCTATTTCAATACCTTTTTCAGTCGCGCACGCTGACTTTCTAGATGATACTTCCGTCAGTTTAGGAATGCGCAATGCCTATATTGACCGCGACTTTCATCAGTCCGATGCACCAAAATCCCGTGTTGGCAGCTGGAGCCAAGGCTTCGATCTGCGTATAAACTCAGGTTACACGGAAGGGCCCGTTCAGTTCGGCCTGGATGTCGATTCCCAATGGGCCTACAGGCTTGACGGAGGCGGCGGCAGAGGCCCGGATAGCGTCTTGCCCTATCACGCTTCAAGCCAGTCACAAGCTCGAGTTTACGGGCGTACAGGTGTAACAGGTAAAGCCCGGTTCTCAAAAACTGAGCTCAAGGTCGGCGAGCTTCGCCCGATGTTACCAGTAGCCTACATTGATGACTCGCGCCAATTAGTGACCACCTACCAAGGCGCTCTCATTGAATCTAAAGAGATTGACGGTCTTAGTGTTACCGCAGGCAGGATCACTGAGATCGCATCACGCGAGTCATCTAACAGAGAAAAGATTTACTTAATGACCGGGAGTGGTCGGGTAGCCCGCAGTGACGGCCTAAATTTTGCGGGCGGAACTTACGAGCTAAGTAAATCGCTTTCCGCAACATACTTTTACGGCCAGCTGGAAGACATCTATAAGCAAAATTATCTCGGATTAGCTCATGTTCTTCCATTCGGGGATGGATATAGCCTGAAGACTGATCTTCGCTATTACCATAACACCGAAGATGGCGCGGCGCTTTACGGGGAAATCGACAACCAGGCATATGGCGTCATGACTGCCCTGAAAAAAGGAGGTCATACATTCACAATTGCCTACCAGCGCATGCTTGGTGACGATGGGTTCCCCGTTTTCAATGGCTATGCTCCGCAACCCTACTTGGTTAACTGGTCGACGTTAGGCTTCTTCAAGCCAAACGAAAGCTCATGGCAAGCCCGTTACGACTATGACTTCGCCGCTTCCGGTATTCCCGGGCTGCGTTTCATGACTCGATACATGAGAGGTACGGGTATTGATCGTGGCGACAACCTTGATAAGAACGTGGAGAGCGAACTCAACCTGGTTCTAAACTATGTGATCCAGAGTGGCCCACTCGCCGGCCTTGGCTTTGAATGGCGGCACATTGATGTCAAGACTCGATATGGTTCTGCCACCTTGGCAGGAGCAGATTACGACGAGAACCGCCTGATCACCACCTATACCTACAAGTTTTGAAATCCTCCCAAGGCGCTCCATTCCGGGGCGTCTTGCACATGAGTGAGCATAGGCGCTCTGCAATTTGTTAATCTACAGGCCGCCGAACACTCCACGTCACCAAGACGGCATCTTCGGTACAAAACTTGCTTGACTCACTCTTATTTGTAGGTGGGGCTTTCGAAATGGGTACATTCATCACCACTGCAGCCGTCCCCGGATCGGATGTGCCTAGCTTCTGGAACGAGATCAGTAAAAAATACTTCGTGGAGCTCAAATGTAGCCTTGGTTCCAGGTTGGCTCACAGCGCTAGCACTTCTTTTCAGGCCTCGCTCTCCCACAATGCACTCGGAAATCTCGATCTCATCGACCTCCGTGCTACCCCGCACGCGGTACAGAGAGCAAACAATCACACTCAGTCCGAGGAATTTTTCATACTCAGCCTTCTAACTGAGGGTGTTTGTGATCTTTCTCAAAATGACAGAATGTGCCGAGTCTACCCCGGGCAGTTGGTGCTGTATGACACAAGAAGCGAATACAAGGTCGAGCTTCTCGAAACTTTCAGAATGTGCTCCATTAGGATTCCAGTGGACACAATGCGGCTATATTCTCCTGCGGCAAGCAATGCCGTGGCCCTGCCTATCGATACCATGACCGGCATCGGCAGAATTATTTCAAATTTGATGCTTAATATATTTGAAGAGAAAGAGAGCAGTCCAGATATTAAAATGGACGATCTGGCAAAACCTTTGTTGGAAATGTTAAGCATAGGCCTTGATGGGGTCTGCGGAGTCAATGAGAAGCCAAATTCACGTTTATCTAATTATCACGCTGGAAGGGTAAGGCAATTCATTGAGGATAATCTTTATGATCCTGGTTTGACTGTAGATGCTGTAGCTACTGCCCTGAAAATGTCTTTGAGCTCGGTGCATAGAGCATTCGTGCATCAGCCATTGTCCGTAGGTGAGTTTATTGTTAGGCGGCGAATTGAAGCATGCCAGCAAGATTTGATTAGCCCAGTCACAGCCAACCGCTTGATTAGCGACATCGCCTATGATTGGGGTTTTTCAAGTAACGCGCACTTTAGTCGAGCGTTCAAAAAATATACTGGCCTGAGCCCTCGTGAGTACCGGTCGCTGCACTCACAAGGAACCCAAGAGGCGGGTAAGAAAACTCCCCTCAAGCCTGTGTTGCCAAGGGAGCACCTTTAGCCTTTAACGCGAGTGGAGCTGTCTCCACAAAAGCGATTGAGACGACAGCGATAGCTGCGAACGCCACCCCCACCATTATCATTGGATATTGCAATCCAAACTGGTCAGCCAACCCACCTGCAACAATGGGCATGACAACGCCACCGAGCATTTCTCCGACACAGGTTGGAATACCTACTGCACTGCCTACAATGCGGCTTGGTACCGTTTCTGCGGGAATGATTGCCAGGAAAATAGGTGCAGTACCAAACCCAAAAATCCCCGCAACGAACAGCAGCCCGAACATGGCCGCCGGTGGTAATGGGTACAAAGCAAATATCAGCATCAAAACGCTGTACACAGCGGCGCAGGCGACCATGATTGGCTTCCTGCCCAAACGGTCTGAGATGGCGGGCATCGCGATCATGCCGATGAAACCACCAAAGCCCCAGCCGGAGATGATGATTCCGACTGTATCAAGCTCAAGCCCAACGACTTTTGTTAGGTAGAGCGCGACGAAAGTGGAGAATACGAATAGTCCAGTCTGGAAGAAACATCCGGCAACCGTTGCTACCCATATATTTCGGTAACGCAGGGCTGCAAACGCTCCAGCATTCTCGTGTGGTGAATTTTGTTCAAGTGGCGCATTCGGCTCCTTCATAACCTTGGCAATACAAAACGCTAAGATCAAACCAGGAATGCCAACCACAACAAACACCATCTCCCATGGCATGTAGTTATTAAGTTGAGTGGCGATGATGGGGCCCAGACCGATTCCAAGCAGGGGGAAAAATGCCTGATGGATCCCTAAGTTCATCCCCTTTTTTTCGGGCCGTGATGCCATGGCGATTGCAGCTACGCTGGTGCTGAATACGCCACCTTCTCCTACGCCCAGTAAGCCTCGAACCACGAGCATACTGGTGAAGCTTTTTGCCAATGCAGTCATCCAAGTCATCAGGGAGAAAAAGACGCTAGAATAAATAAGGACTCTTTTTCGTCCATATTTATCGGACAAACTCCCCAGCACCCAAGTTGATATCGCCCAAGTTAACGCCAACACAGATGCTACAGCTCCTGCCTGCATGTTGTTCAAACCAAGCTCCGGAATAATAACCGGGAACAGGTATAGAACCACAAATCGGTCAAGCCCTACTATACCGAAAAGCAAGGCAAGCAAAAGTACAATCTTAAACTCATACGTCATCGATTTCATGATGTGCTTGTGACCTTTGAATTCAAATTTTAATGTTATTTAAAAACCAAAGCCGTAAGCTACACCGGACACCAGGCGCACGCGGCGAAATTTTTCATAGGAGCTCCACAAGTATTGTTATTAGGCAGTGAGCTGAATTGCAGAGAGGTCAACATCTTCGTGTTGAATCTCACCACTCTCAATTTATTTCGGGCACTTCCTCCGACTGGATAATGTTGGTTTCGTTTATTTGACCTTCATTGATGACCACAACGGGTCGGCGTGGAGACTTGTTTAACAAAAGTTGAGTAACATCAGGTCTCGAGTAATGACCGGCGGGATCAGCAGCGAGCTTAGCGAGACTGAGCACTCCCAGATCCAAATCTGCAAGTAGTAGCCCTTCAGAATGCTCATCGATTGGAGAAGCTAAAGGCGAACCATCTGGGCCAAAAATTCGGGCGTGCCCACCACCCTCAGGCAAAAGCTTTCGAGCGTCATCGTTCATGCACAGGATTTCAATCATCTCCGGGCTGACAACGGAGCTGGGTGCGATGACGAAGCACTGACCTTCAACTGCATACGTCTGGGTGACAGCCGTGTTCACCTCAGGCCCAAGCGAGTAGGCAACGTCCCTATACAGTGAGAAGCTGGGCCAGGCTGCGATATGTATCTGCTCGTGCTGCGCATACATTGCATATTTGGTAAGTGGCTGGACATGCTCCCAGCAACACAGTGATCCGATCTTTCCGAGACTGGTGTCAACGACTGTCAGGTCGCTGCCATCCCCTTCACCAAACAAACAGCGCTCCACTAGCGTGGGCTTGAGCTTTCTGCGTGTGCTTAACGTGACGCCTTTATTGCTGATCAAGGCCTGAGCCATATACAGGCTGCCCCCTGATCTTTCGCTGAATCCAATAGAAAGGTGAATATTGTGACGCTTGGCCGCCTCCTCAAGTCGCCTGTATTCGACGCTGTCGACCATCATCGAATTATCGTGGTAACGCTGGACGAACTGCATCGACCAGGCGGGCGTGCCCAGCCACAGAAAGAAGGGGTAGCCTGGGAAGAAATTTTCCGGGAAAGCGATGAGCTCAACGCCTTCTTGGGCCGCTTGCCCGATAAGGCCAATAGCTTTGTCGATAGTCGCGTCAAGGTTGAGAAAAACGGGAGCTGCCTGGACGGCTGCTACCCTAAAAGAGGGGTGTGAGACTGGCATGGCGGTGTCCTCTTGGCCTGGGTCGGCCTCAGTCTAATCGCCAGTTGAATCCGCCTTTTGATCATCCATGTCAGGGAAATTGCTCCAATATCCCAGTCTACAATCGACCAGTTCCTATCCGAAGAAATATAAGCTTTGTCTATTTTCACATCGAAAATCATTTATTTGTCTGATGCGGCGTTGCGTGATTTCATGAGGTGCGACGAATCTAAATACTGTGGAGATATCATGAGAATTGCAGTCATTGGCGCCGGGGCTATGGGTGGACTTTTTGGAGCGCGCTTGGCGCTTGGCGGGCAAGAGGTATCCCTGATTGATGCATCCGAGCCAACCATCCAGGCAATCAAGCGCCAGGGCCTGATCCTCAAATCACATGGTGGCTCCAATACCGTGATGTTGCCTGTCGGGCGCGCGGATGACTTCCAAAACCCATTCGATCTACTCATCATTTTCACCAAAGGCTTTCACACCTCAGCGGCGATTGAGTCGGTAAAGCACCTGGTCGGCCCTAATACCTGGGCAATGTCTGTTCAAAATGGCCTGGGAAACGCTGAGCGAATCGCTGCAGTCGTACCAAATGAGCGCATCATTGTCGGTATGACCAATTTCCCCGCAGACTTGATTGAGCCGGGTGTAGTCAGTAGCCACGGTGAGGGGCATATCAACATCTGGACTGCCAGTGGCGAGGATGATGCCAACGTCCATCACATTGCCGAAGCCTTTACTGCAGCTGGATTGGAGTGCATTGCCAACCCAGACGTGCAAGTGGCAATTTGGGAGAAGGTCGCTTTCAATGCGGCACTGAATTCTCTCTGCGCAGTGAGTGGCCTGACTGTAGGCGGTGTCGGAAAATCGGAGCAAGGCAGAAGCTTGGCTAGCCAGATCATCAAGGAAACGGTTGCAGTCGCGAATGCCAGTGGAATTGCTGCTCAGCAAAGTAACGTAGCAACCGCCATCCAACACGCGTTTGATAATCATGTAAGCCACAAGCCATCCATGCTTCAAGACGTAGAAGCACGTCGCCGGACGGAGATCGACTTCATAAACGGTGCCGTCGCTGATCGTGGCCGGAATGCGGGTGTTGATACCCCTGTGCTGAGAACGCTTGGTGACTTGGTCAAGCTGATCGAAAGCGGCTATTGATTGAAAGACGCTTGGCTCCGAGGCCAAGTGCAACGTTACTGAATCAGGGTGTTGCATCATGCTGAAAAAGTAAGATGCAATGCCCTGGTGGCTACCCAACCAAACTGATCTGTCACATACCGATTTTGTCCGGCTAACACTGCGAACACGATCTCGACACCTGCTGCTCCCACCTTTCCTTTCTCACAGCATAAATATTACATACTGCAAGTGAATTCGTAGGCTGCCACGCAATACGCCACCGGCATCTCTCGATACCAATGGCGTTGCTGGAGATTTCTCAGACTCAGTCAATAGATTCGTAAGGCAATCCAACGTAGTTCTCAGCCACGCTCTTCCGACCTGTTTCAGACGACACGAAGTAATCCAGCTCAGTTTCGTGAATTCGCTGGCTGAACGAATCCGTACCTGCGAAGTTGTGAAGCATGGAGGTCATCCACCAGGAAAAGCGTTCTGCCTTCCATACACGACGCAGGCATATCTCTGAGTATTTGCTCAGCAGATCGGTACGACCATCCTTGTAGACCTTGACCATGATGCGATACAACGTATTCACATCACTCGCTGCCAGATTCAGGCCTTTGGCTCCGGTCGGAGGAACAATGTGTGCGGCATCACCCAGAAGGAACATGCGCCCGTATTGCATTGGCTCTACGACAAAGCTTCGCAGCGGGGCAATGCTCTTTTCAATCGATGGGCCAGTGACCAGGCGGTTGGCCACATCCTCCGGCAGACGACTTTTCAGCTCACCCCAGAATCGCTCGTCTGACCAGTCCTCGACCTTTTCCTGAGCATCTACCTGGACGTAATAGCGGGTACGGGTTGGGGAGCGCATGCTGCACAGCGCAAACCCACGCTCATGCCGGGCGTAGATCAGTTCTTCATCCACTGGCGGGG
>NZ_AEWE02000148.1:1196-21533 GCF_000190455.2 Pseudomonas sp. TJI-51 | reverse complement strand
CCGTCACAGCCAGCCACGTAGTCGCAGTCAACCCTGACCGTCTCACCGTTCTTCACGAAGGTGACATAGGGCTTGTCACTCTGCAGGCCATGTGGCTGCACGTCATCAGCATCGTAAATGCTAAGTCCGCCAGCACCCTTGCGAGTCTGCAGGAGGTCGCGTGTGACCTCAGTCTGACCGTACACCATCACGGTTTTGCCACCGGTCAGAGCTTTCAGGTCGATATGTTCGCTCCGACCGTCGAACGCCACTTTGAACCCGTCGTGAATGAGGCCTTCTTCATCCATTCGAGCACCTACGCCTGCCTCCCGAAGCAGGTCAACAGTGCCCTGTTCAAGAACGCCTGCGCGAATGCGGGAGAGGATGTAATCGGGGTCTTTGCGTTCGATGATGATGTTGTCGATGCCAGCGTTCAACAGCAGTTGACCCAGCAGCAGTCCGGAGGGGCCGGAACCAATAATAGCGACTCGAGTTTTCATTTTTTTTGCCTCTCTTCACCCTCAGATTCCTGGGCATCTGGGGCTGGGTTGTTTTTGTCCCCTGTATAATTGGTGACTTTTTCCCTCGGAAGAAGGCGCTATCCGACTAATTACTTGGACTTTTGAACGATAGTAGGTAATCGCTTGGCTAAGCCGTCCATCTCAGTTCCCGCCTTCAAACTGTACGGAGAATCAGCTGCCTGGCCCGCAGCAGATCTGATGCACTGCGAATCTATCGCGGAGCGTAGCAGCCTCCATGACTGGGAAATTAAGCCGCACCGCCATGTCGATTTGTTCCAGATCCTGTACGTCAGAAAAGGTATCGCGGAGCTGCAGGTCGAGGACAACAACGTCCATTCTCAGGTGCCGATTGTCCAAGTCGTACCAGCGTTGAGCATCCACACTTTCAGCTTCTCCAGCGACGTTGAGGGATACATCCTGACCTTTGCCTCGCCCATCCTGCAGAGCCTGCCACCTTCATTAGAATCAGAGTTTTCCCGGCCACTATGTCTTCCCGCCCAAAACGAGGTCGATCACCTCGATTGGCTCTTTGGGGAAATCAATGCGGAGCATCAGCAAGGTAGGTCAGGTCGTGAGCTCGCCCTGCATTCGTTGATCAATCTCTTGATCGTTTGGATCACACGTCATGCTGCGATAAGGGAGCGCAATAACCAGGGCGGCCATGAGCGTGGCCTGGAGCATCTCCAAGCATTTACCACTTTGCTGGATGAAAATTATCGGCAGCACTGGCCCATCTCCCATTACGCAAAACTGCTCGGCATCAGCACCAACCATCTGAATGCAATCTGCAGGCGTAGGGCCGGTCAGTCAGCGCTCCAGATGATCAATGATCGATTGCTGCTCGAATCCAAGCGGTGCCTGGTCTACACGGAAATGACGATCACTCAGGTGTCCGATAGTCTGGGATTCTCTGACCCTGCCTATTTCTCACGATTCTTCAAAAAGGCCGTGGGCGCATCACCGCGTGATTTTAGGGACGCGAAACACTGAGAAGTTGCCCTCAAATCGCTCGGGCAATCTCATATTTCCGTGGCGGCGTCATGACTCCGTCGCATCCTTTCAAGCACACAATGCAGCTGTCGTACAGTCGCCGAGGCTTGTCAACAAACTGATCGTCTGCAGATCCCTTGTCGGAGTTGCGTATGGTGATTCCTAACTTCTGGATTTTCAGCCGCAATCGCTCAGCGCCGACAGGGTAGATAGGCTGCAGTGGTATGGGAGCCACTGCAGCGCATTCAAGTTATGCCTTTTCAGCATCCAGCTCTTTCTGATCCATGTAGCGGTTACCGATACGTGGATGAGCTCGCCCGCCATCTGCAGCACCCAATACCACGAGGTTGCTGTAAGGCTCATAGCTCCCATCAACAACCTGGTGCCAAGAATTTACTATATAAGTTCCCAGGTAACCCCCTCTCCACGCATCACTAATAAAGCGTCTTTTTTTTGCTCATTGCTCCAATCAGGCCTGCAATGCCATGCAACTATAGGGTGACCATCGCAAAGCTACTGGCCCACGGGTAATCCGCCTAATAGACCAATTCAGATGCTGAATAGCTTTGGTGACTTCTATATAAATGATCTATGTCATGCAGGTGCACAGTGGTATGCATCACATTGATCGGCATGGCTATCTGAAAGGCTGATCTGATTTCTGGATCTCGAGGATGAGGAGAGTTTTTAAATTGCACAGAAGTCACTTTTCGTTGAGTTAACGATGCGTTGATAGGGTTTCAAAAAGGCGTGACTTTAGCACAGAAACTCAGGAAAAAAAGGTGTCAATATTGGTTTCTTGGAAAGTGAGCCCGATTTCGCGTTATAAATAAACCATCAGTATAGTTTGGCATAAACCGCTAGTATATTTTTCGACGGTGTATGGATGTGCTGTGATCTGCTCGTTCTGAAGCTCTCATGAAATTTTTTTTCATACCCCCCCTTGAAATGTTTTTTCAAAAACGGAGCTCTATTATTTTGTTAGCAAAAAAAAGCAGAGGTCTCTTATTTTGCAGATTTTTTGATGCCATTTTGAGATCATAAATTCTGCTGTTTTAGGTGGATGATGATAGCTCAGGTCTGCATGCCACCCTTGCCTCGCCCCATTGCTCGCCACTTCACCTCACGCGCATGCGCGTGAGCGTGGCTTGCTTTTGAGCGCCGCAGGCGCATCGCTTTTTTTCAGCGCCGTAGGCGCTGGCTTGATTTTGACCTCAAATAAAAAAAGTGCCATTTTTTTAAAGAAAGTACGCGGAAAATATACTGTTAAATTGTTGGCTTTATAGTGCTTGGCGCATATCCGTAGAGGTCGCAAGCATTTGGGGGGTAGCTAATGCTGGTAAAGGCAGCTTCGCTGTATTTGCCTCATACAGATGGTGTGCGGTGGAAAGTTTTTATCGTAGAGTCGGCGCGGGGTGATCCATGCGGGGATGATCAATCCTCGAGTACCCAGCCCCCGCAGCTCTCATTCACCGTTCAATGGGTTTTCAATTACTTCTATAAAGGTATGCGTCTGGCATACCCATCTGTGTTTGCTAGGGCTTCAGGCCAGTCAGTGAGTATGCTGCTGACACACCCTTTGAAAATGTGTCTCTCGTGCCTTGACGGTTGGCTGTGCAAACATTTAGCTTTAATTGACGCCTAGGGAGGGGTGCTTTAGTGTAAGTGAATATTTGAGAGGGTTTTAATGATCGCGGCTGATAAATTGGCTAAAGAGTTTCTCGACGTGCATGAGACTGCAGACGTCCTTGGTGTGTCAAAAGAAACCTTGAGGTTTTGGCGGTATACTAATAAGCACGCGAAAGAAATTCCTGCGTTAAAGCATGTTTCTCGTCGTATTTATTACCGCACTCAAGATGTTGTGGCATTTTCCAAAATTATGTATTGCCCATCTGGTTGCTGACCGCTACCGAGCCGCGAGCATGATGCTCATACAGGCCACGGCACTATGCTCTGGCTAGCAAGAAGCCCAGATCGATCTGGGTTTTTTTGTGCTTGGAGGGCGGGTTTGGTAGCCGATTTAATGATGGAAAAAATTTTAGAAAATATAAGATTGTTCGAGGAGGAGGCACTTTGGGCTTACGAGCGCTGAGGAAAGCTTACGAGAGCTGAGCTTAATTTTAAGTGCCGGCTACCAAATGGCTACCAAGCTCTCAAAAAGACCAAAAATAATGAAGGATATAGAGGACGAGGGCAAACGCTAGAAGCTTGGTTGTACGTGGTCTACAGCCCTTTATGTAGGTGCAATGGCATGACATAAAAGGTGTTGACAGTCAGCAGATTTTAAGTCTGCTGTGTATACCAATTCCACCACACTCGCACGCTTGAAGGGGTCGTGAACGACCGGCTCGCTTCTAAGCAGAAGGGCTTTGCAATCAAGCGCGCTTTATAACCCATTGTTATAGTTGAGTCAACCGCAGCACCTATGATCTACAGATGAGAGGGCAGTTGTAATGGGCAATTGACACGTTGCAGTCATTAAGCCACTGTTACAGATTGGTTGGATCCAAGAGTGTCAAGGGATGGCTCAAGGCTGGGCACACCGGGTTACGTTCATTTTGTCCTTCCTGCTGTGCCAGTGGAGTATGCATGGTTTCAGCTGATAGCATCGACCCCCCCGACATGCCCGCCCACCGTTATGAACAGCTGGTTCAGTCGGTGGTGGACTATGCCATCTACATGCTCGACCCTTCTGGGCATGTGGTGTCGTGGAATGCAGGCGCGCAACGGATCAAGGGTTACCGCGCCGACGAAGTGGTCGGCCGGCACTTTTCGCTGTTTTTTACCCCGCAGGACTGCGCTGACGGCCGCCCTGAGTGCCTGCTGCGCCAGGCGCTCGAGCAGGGTGTGGCACAGGATGAAGGCTGGCGGGTACGCAAGGATGGCACGCAGTTCTGGGCGTTGGCCGCACTGGATGTGATTCGCGACGAAGACGGCCAGATCGTCGGCCTTGCCAAGGTCACCCGTGACATTACCGACCGTCGTGAGTCTGCCATGCAACTGGATGCCATGCGCGCCCAGCTGTTCCAGGCGCAGAAGCTTGAGGCGCTTGGCCAGTTGACCGGTGGCCTGGCGCACGACTTCAACAACATGCTGACCATCATTCTCAGCTCGGCACGCCTGGCGCAGACTACCCAGGACCCGGTGCGGGCGCAGCGCATGCTGCAGCACATCATCGATGCCGGGCAGCGCGGCACCGAGCTGACTCAGCAATTGCTCAGCTTCGCCCGCCACCGCCAGCTCGATGTGGCCAGTGTTGCACCGGCTGCCCTGGTTGCCGCCACCCGTGGCCTGCTGGAGCATGCGTTACCCAGTGCGATCACGCTGACGGTGGTGCTGCAACCGGACCTGCCGCTGATCGAAGTCGATGCCGGGCAGCTGCAAATGGTCTTGCTCAACCTGTTGTTCAATGCCCGCGACGCCATCACCGGCAATGGCCATATCGACCTGAGGGTGGAGCTGGTCGACTTGGCCGGCGAGGTAGAAGGGCTGCACGGCCGCTTTGTGTGCTTTGGGGTGGAGGACAGTGGCGAGGGTATCGCGCCCGAAGTGCTGCCACGCATCTTCGAGCCATTCTTCACCACCAAGCCCTTTGGCAAGGGTACTGGCCTGGGCCTTAGCCAGGTGTACGGCTTCGCCAGGCAGAGCGGTGGCGCTATTTGTGTCGATAGCGCGCCGGGTCGTGGAACTTGCATGCAACTTTATCTGCCAATGTATCAGAATCAGGCACTCAGCCCACTCGACAGGTAGACAACATGGCACAGGCACTCAGGCGGCTGATAACGGGCATCGACGGGCTCGATGCGTTGCTCAGGGGTGGCCTGGTGGCTGGCGCCTCCTACATCGTTCAAGGGCCACCGGGTGCCGGCAAGACCATTCTTGCCAACCAGCTGGCCCATAACCACGTGCGTGACGGTGGTCGGGTGCTGGTGGCTACCTTGCTCAGCGAGTCACATGAACGCTTGTTCCAGTACCTGTCGACGCTCGCGTTCTTCGACCAGGGGTTGATTGGTGACCAGATCCAGTTCGTCAGCGCTTTCGACACCCTGGAGCAGGAAGGGCTGGAGGCTGTGGTGCGCTTGCTGCGCCAGGAAATCACCCGGCAAAAGGCCAGCCTGCTGATCGTCGACGGCGTGCTCAATGCCCGCGCCCGTGCACACACCACGCTCGACACCAAGAAGTTCGTCTCCGAACTGCAAGGCCACGCGGGGTTCGCGGGTTGTACCGTGTTGCTGCTGACCAGCGCCCGGCTGGAGGAGGGGAGCCCTGAGCACACCATGGTCGATGGGGTGATCGAGCTGGGTGAGCAGTTACTGGGCAGCCGTGCCGTGCGCCATGTCCAGTTACGCAAAACCCGCGGCAGTGGGGCGTTGTCGGGGCGCCACGAGTGCCTGATCGACGAAGCCGGCATGCACGTGTTTCCGCGCCTGGAAGCGCTGTTCAGCCACCCCAGCCAGGTCGCCGGCGGCAATGTGGGGCGCGTCACCAGCGGGGTACCCACGTTCGATGAAATGCTCGGCGGCGGGCTGGCGAACGGTTCGGTCAGCTTGTTGATCGGCCCGTCCGGTATTGGCAAGAGCTCGTTGTGCCTGGCATTTCTTGGCGCCAGTACCGCGCAAGCGCCAGGCTTGCATTTCGGCTTCTATGAAACGCCCGAGCGCCTGCGCAGCAAGGCCGCATCGCTGGGGTACGACTTTGCCGCGATGGAGCAAAGCGGCAGTTTGCAATTGTGTTGGCAACCCACCACAGAGGGGTTGCTCGACCAAGTGGGCGCGCGGCTGCTGGAGCGGGTCGCCGCAGTGGGCAGCAAGCGCGTGGTGATCGACAGCCTGGGGGCATTCAGCCGCCTGGCCACCGACCCGGCCCGCCTCAATGCGTTCTTTCGCGCGTTGACCGGTGAGCTGTGCGCGCGCGGCGTCAGCGTGATGCTGACCTGGGAAATGCGCGATATTTTCGGCGCCGAGATCAGCGCACCGGCGCCGGACCTGTCGAGCATCGTCGACAACCTGATGCTGATGCGCTTTGTGGAACTGGACTCGCAGCTGCGGCGTATGCTGTCGATCCTCAAGGTGCGTGACAGCCACCATGACCCGGCCTTGCACGAGCTGCTGATCGGGCCCCAGGGCATAACGCTACATAAAGCATTCGCCGGCAACAGCGGGGTGCTTTCGGGTACGCCGGTGCCGCAGGACGGCGGGTGACAGGCGGGGCAATGAATACCATTCTGATCGTCGATGACGAATACCTGATCGCCGATATCCTGGCCTTCGCCCTGGAGGAGGAAGGTTACGAGGTGAAAAAGGCCATCAACGGCAAGAAGGCGCTGGAAATGCTTGTGGCCGAGAGCGTGCAGTTGGTGATCACCGACTACATGATGCCGGTGCTCAATGGCGAGGAGCTGGTGCGCGCCATGCGTGACTGCTCGGCGCTGCGCGAGGTGCCAGTCATTCTCATGAGTGGCGCACAGGCCAGCCAGGTCTGTCCTGCCCTGTTCAAGGCCATTTTCGACAAGCCATTCGATATGGACAAGATGATTGCGAAGGTGCGTGAGCTACTGAAAGCCTGAGGCCTGCGGCCGAGCGCATCCATGCGCTTGGTCAGCCGGGGTTCACTGTGAATCGTCGTGCTTTTCCGGGGCTGGGCTGCCGGCCTGGATACGCTTGAAGATCTCTTCCCGATGGACCTGTACATCTTTCGGTGCATCGATACCGATCCTCACCTGCATCCCTTTGACGCCCAGAATGGTGACTTTGATGTCATCATTGATGACGATACTTTCGCCAACCTTACGGGTGAGTATCAGCATGTAGTTCTCCTTGGTGATAATAAAGTCCGCATGGCTAACTGCCGCGGCGGCGGGAGCGGGTCCCTGTTCCTTCTCATTAAAGACGCTTTCGGCGGATAGTAATTCCCCGACAGAAAAATTCTGTTGCGTACCTTCACTTGCAGGTGCCAAAGCAAACCGTCAGCGATTTGTCGGCCAAGGTGCTCGGTGGCAAGAATAGGGCCGTTGGCGGCCAATGGGAAATTTCTTCGCATCATGGATTAAATAGACAGGCTTAATGACCGTCCTGTTCCTCTAGGGCTTGAAGAAATACCAGCAAAGCCACCTCTTCAGGGTCCAGGCCTTTGCGTATGCGGTGCTTTGGCAAGTCCGCCAGGCGGCCCAGGGCGTAGTGTTCGAGTACGGCGGGGTGGATGTAACAGCGGCGGCAGACCGCCGGGGTATTGCCCAGGCGCGTGGCCACCTGGCGAACGATGGCGGCCACCTGGCGTTTGGCCTCGGCCTCCGGTTCCCAGGCCAATGGCCTGAGCAGGTCCAGCGCCAGGCTGCTGCCAGCCCAGGTGCGGTAGTCCTTGGCGGTGAAGTCGGCACCTGTGAGTTGCTGCAGGAACTGGTTGACCTCGGCCGAGCCGACGCTATGGCGCTGGCCGTCGGCATCCAGGTACTGGAACAGCGCCTGCCCGGGCAGTTCCATGCAGCGCTTGAGCAGGTTGGCCAGGCGCCGGTCATTGAGGGTGACGTTGTGCTCGACACCGCGCTTGCCGCGGAACTGGAAGCGAATGCTGCTGCCTTTGACCTCTACGTGGCGGTTGCGCAGGGTGGTCAGGCCGTACGACTGGTTGTCGCGCAGGTAGCGCTGGTTGCCAATGCGGATCAGCGTGTGGTCCAGCAGGCTTACCACCAGTGCCATGACCTTTGCCCGGTCCAGCCCTGGGCGTGCCAGGTAGGTTTCCAGTTGTGCGCGCAGTTTCGGCAAAACCTGGGCGAAGGCCAGCATGCGGCCGTACTTGTGCTGGTCGCGCAGTTCGCGCCATTGCACATGGTAGCGGTATTGCTTGCGGCCACGCGCATCACGGCCGGTGGCCTGCAGGTGGCCCTGCGGGTCGGCACAGATCCACACGTCGGTGTAGGCCGGGGGGATCACCAGGGCGGCAATGCGCGCCAGGGTGTCCTTGTCGCGGACCCGTTCGCCATCGGCGTCCAGGTAGATGAAGCGGTCGCGCCAACGGCGCCGGGTCAGGCCTGGCTGGCTGTCTTCGACATAGTGCAAACTGCGCGGCAGAGGGCAGTCGAGCATGGTGTTTGGCCTCGATCAGATCACTGATCAATGGACAACACGCGTGCCAGGTATGCTCAGCCCAGTAGCGCCACCGATTTGATCTGGGCGTACACGACCTGCCCCGCGTGCAGGGCGAGCTGCTCTGCCGAAAACCGGGTAATGCGCGCGAGCAGCAGGTTGCCGCCAGCGTCCAGGCTGACCAGTACATGCGCCGGGTTGGCCGCGGGGCGGGTTTCGCGCACCTGGACCGGCAAACGGTTGAGGATGCTCGAGGTACTGTCAGCTGTCAGTGCCAGGCTTACGTCACGCGCCTGCACCTTGACCCGCAAGGTGTCGCCCATGGCCCGGGCGGCATGGGCGATGCGTAGCAAGGGCCCATGTTCGCCGGGCAGGCGCAGGTCGAGCAGATCGTAGTGCGGGTCGTGCCCCACCACCCGGCCTTCGAACACCACCCCGGCGTCATCGTCCTGGGCCAGCGGCAGATCGAGGCGGGCGAGGGTTTCGCCAATGGGGCCGCTGGCCACGGCTCGGCCGTGTTCCAGCAGCACCAGGTGGTCGGCCAGGCGTGCCACCTCGTCTTGTGCGTGGCTGACATACACCAGCGGGATGTCCAGCTCACCGTGCAGGCGTTCCAGGTACGGCAGTATCTCGCGCTTGCGTGGGCCGTCGAGGGCGGCCAGCGGCTCATCCATCAATAGCAGCTGCGGGCTGCTGAGCAGGGCGCGGGCGATGCCAACCCGCTGCGCCTCACCACCCGACAAAGTCGCCGGGCGGCGCTCCAGCAAATGGCCGATACCCAACAGCTGGCTCGCCTGGCCCAGGCTGACTTTGCGTTCGGCGGCCGCCAGGCGGCGCCAGCCGAATTCCAGGTTGGCGCGCACCGACAGGTGTGGGAACAGGCTGGCCTCCTGGAATACATAGCCCACCGGGCGTAGGTGGGGAGGGCGGAAATAACCACGGCTGCTGTCCTGCCAGACCTCGCCGTTGACCTCGACATAGGCGTTGGCAGCCCGCTCCAGCCCCGCCAGGCAGCGCAGGCAAGTGGTCTTGCCAGAGCCGGACTGACCGAACAGGGCGCTGATGCCGCGGCCGGGCAGGCGCAGGTCTACGTCCAGGGTAAAGTCGTCACGTGGCAGGTTCAGGCGCGCCACTATCGATGCAGTCATCTCAGCTCCAGCCGGCTTTACTGCGGCGCCCGGTGTACAGCAACAGCAGCACCAGGAACGAGAACACCAGCATGGCGCCGGCCAGCCAGTGTGCTTGTGAATATTCCATGGCCTCGACGTGATCGAAGATCTGTACCGAAACCACGCGCGTCTTGTCGGGAATATTGCCACCGATCATCAACACCACACCGAATTCACCCACGGTGTGGGCGAAACCGAGAATGCTGGCGGTGACGAAACCGGGGCGCGCCAGCGGCAGCACCACATGGAGGAAACAGTCCCACGGGCTGGCGCGCAGGGTGGCCGCGACCTCCAGCGGGCGCTGGCCGATGGCGGCAAAGGCGTTCTGCAACGGCTGGACCACGAAGGGCATGGAATAGACAGTCGAACCAATGACCAGGCCGGTGAAGCTGAACACCACGGTGCCCAGGCCCATGGCCTGGGTGGCCTGGCCGAGCCAGCCGTGGGGGCCGAGGGCGATCAGCAGGTAGAAGCCGATGACGGTCGGTGGCAGCACCAGCGGCAGCGCCACTACCGCGCCCACCGGCCCGCGTAGCCAGGAGCGCGTGCGCGCCAGCCACCAGGCGACCGGCGTGCCGATGATCAGCAGGATCACCGTGGTCAGGCTGGCCAGTTTGACGGTCAGCCAGATGGCACCCAGGTCACTGGCATCCAGCGGCATCAGATTTCATAACCGTAGGACTTGATCAGGGCGGCGGCCTTTGGCCCCTTCAGGTATTCGATCAGGGCCTTGGCGGCGGCATTGTTCTTGCCTTTGTCGAGCAGTACGGCGTCCTGGCGGATCGGGTCGTGCAGGTTGGCCGGTACGATCCAGGCCGAGCCTTGGGTCACTTTACCGTCCTTGAAGATTTGTGACAGCGCGACAAAACCCAGTTCGGCATTGCCGGTGGAGACGAACTGGAAAGCCTGGGTGATGTTCTGGCCTTCGACGATCTTGCCTTTGGTGGCCGCGGTAAGCTGCAGTTTGTCCAGTACCTGGGTGGCGGCCAGGCCGTATGGCGCGGCCTTGGGGTTGGCGATGGCCAGGTGGCTGAATGCGTTTTGTTTCAGCACCTCGCCCTTGGCGTCGACGTAGCCTTCTTTCGCCGACCACAGGGCCAGGGTGCCGATGGCGTAGGTGAAGCGCGAACCGGGGACGATCTGCTTTTCTTCCTCGAGCTTTTTCGGGGTTGTGTCATCGGCGGCAAGGAACACCTCGAAGGGCGCGCCGTTCTTTATCTGGGCGTAAAACTGCCCCGTGGCGCCGTAAGCCGCGACCAGTGTATGGCCGGTGTCGTGTTCGAAGTCCTTGGCAATGGCCTGGATGGGCGCCGTGAAGTTCGCCGCGACGGCCACTTGAACCTCGTCGGCCCAGGCGGTGTTGAAGGCAAACAGACTGGCCATAGCAGTGAAGGCCAGGTGAGACGGGCGGATACGCATGCAGGCAGCTCCTTGGGTTATCGTTATATTCACAACTATATAGCGATAGGCCAGTTGTCGGGAAGGGCTGCTGGGTGCATTCGCAAGGATGGTGTGATTACGGGCTAACGAAAGGTTGCCGCAGGCCGCGCAGGCGCGGGCTACCCGGCAACCCTGGCCAGTGCCTTGGCCGCGATGTCCCGGGTCAGCGCCTCGGCCGGCATACGCCGCCCCAACCGCAACGCCTGCCCTGACCACAAGTTGCTGAAGTCGCTGTTGCCCTGCGGCTCGGTGATTGCCCTTAACGGCATCAATGCCCCGCCCGCCAGCGGAAACGCTGGTGCCAGCGCGCTCATCGGCCCCAGCTCGCGCATGATACGGTTGTTGATGCCGCGGGCCGGGCGGCCGGTAAACAGGTTGGTCAGCGCCGTGTCACTGGCAGGCGCACTGTCCAGCGCCTGCCGATGTGCTGGCGAAACCTTGGCCTCGGGGCAGAACAGGTACGCCGTGCCAATCTGCACGGCAGATGCGCCCAGGGCCAGGGCCGCCACCAGGCCGCGATGGTCAGCGATGCCACCGGCGGCGATGACCGGCAGGCGGACCGCGTCGGCTACCTGCGGTACCAGGGCAAAGGTGCCGATCTGGCTGGTGATGGCGTCGCTGAGAAACATGCCGCGATGGCCGCCGGCTTCATAACCCATGGCGATGATGGCGTCACAGCCGTTGCGCTCCAGCCAGACGGCCTCTTGCACGGTAGTGGCGGTGCAGAGCACCTTGGCACCGCTGGCCTGTACCCGTTGCAGCAGGTCGGCCTGGGGCAAGCCAAAGTGGAAGCTCACCACTTCCGGCCGCAGTTGTTCGACCAGTTGGCAACTCGCCTCATCGAAAGGCGCACGGTTCGAGACCGGGGTGGGCGCCGCGAAATCCGCCCCCACTTCGCTGTAGTAGGGGGCGAGCGCCTGCTTCCAGCGCGCGTCGCGCTCGGCGTCGGGCGCGGGTGGCTGGTGGCAGAAAAAGTTCAGGTTCAAGGGGCGCCCCGGGCAGCCGGCGCGGAATGCAGCAATTTCGGCGCGCACCTGCTCACCGTTGAGCATGGCGCAGGGCAGGGCGCCCAGGCCGCCGGCCGAGCCCACCGCGATGGCCATGGCCGAGCCGGTTGCCCCCGCCATGGGGGCCTGCAGAATGGGCAACTCGATGCCCAGCAGGTCGAGGATACGGCGGTCGGGCCAGTGGCGCATGCGAGGTCTCCTTGCGCTGGGCGAACGGTGCGGCGGCTACTACAGGGCCTTGCTGACCTGAATGTCGCTGATCTTGTCGGCGTCTTCACCATGGATTTTGCGCAAGGCTTCGAGGGCTCGCGCTTGCGAGGCGTCGGGCATCAGCGCGAAGTCCCAGCGACGCTGGCCGTCGAGTTTGTATTTGATCACGTACTTGATGGTCTGGGTCATGGTGGCCTTATCTGAGTTTCGACGACGAGCGACGGATGATCTTGATCTTGTGGGTCAGGGTGGGCTTGCGGGTAACCGAGATCGGGCGGGTGGTCACGGTATCGATGGTGATATTCCAGAACCCGGTGCTGGGCACGGTGATCTTCGCCGGAAACTTCTCGAAGTGGCCGCCGTGGTAGGTATGACGGCCGCCGTTCTTGAAGCTGCGGAAGTTGGCGTCGTTCATCAGGCGGATATTGCAGCGCTGGGAACACTCGATGACGACGATGTCGTCCTCATTGAGGTGCTCGCGCTGGTGTACGAATTTCATGTGATGCTCCGCAAGGGTTGGTTCAGCAAAGGCAAAAGATACCACGATGTGCCGTTATACTGCCGCGCTGTTCGCCGGGCTTGGATAATTCTGCCAAAGCACGGAGCAAAACCGCCTGACGGTGGTCGAACGGGGTTCGTACAAGTTGAGGTATGACAGATGAAGTGGATGGTGGCCGCGTTGACACTGGCACTGGGTGGCTGTGTCAGTGTTTCCGAGCTGGAGCAATCGCATGCGACCCTGGATGTGATTTCTGGCAAGACGCCCCGCGAGTATGCCGATTGCGTCAAGGCGCAGCTTGCCGACAGCCGTGACCCACTGGTGGAAGAGCAGCGCGGTGACGGCCTGCGCCTGACGGTGCCGCAGAAGCTGACAGCAGGTGCTGGCCCGGCCGCCCTGCTGGATATCGATGAGCGTGGCGGCGGCAGCAGCATCAAGCTGCATGAGCGGCTGAGCAACTTCCCGCTGCGCCTGGGCGATGTGCGCACGGCAGCTACCCACTGCATCTCGGGGAGTTGATCTGAGGCAAGTAAAGGGCGGTTAATGGGCTATTGGCCATCAGATCGGCCGGCCTGACGTTGTTGCGATTTCCCCGACGGGGCTAGTATCCATTTGCTTATGTTTTTTAAGCCTAAGCTTATAACAAAAGAAATGGAGATTCGTGATGACACCGTTGAGTCGCGTCGTGATCGGCAGCCTGCTGATCCTGGCCTGGCCCGGGGCGCATGCCGCCGATGGCCAGAAAATTTTCACCCAGGGCGGGGCCAACCCCGCCGCCCTGGCCTGCCTGGGTTGCCATGGCCCGGACGCCAAGGGCATCGCTGCGGCGGGCTTTCCGCGGCTGGCCGGCCTGCCGGCTGCTTACCTCAGCAAGCAATTGCATGATTGGCGCAGTGGCAGCCGCAAGCAGGCGGTGATGGAGCCGTTGGCCAAGGCCCTGAGCGAAGAGGAAATCACCGCCGTCAGCAGCTACCTGGCCAGCCTGCCGGCAGTCAAGGTCGTCGATGGGCGCCGCCAGCAGATTGCCGGCGACCCTACCACCCGCCTGGCCCTGTACGGCGACTGGAACCGGCATATCCCTGGTTGCGTGCAATGCCACGGTCCGGGTGGCGGTGGCGTTGGCGAGCACTTCCCGCCTTTGGCCGGGCAACCTGCCAGTTACCTGGTGGCGCA
This sequence comes from Pseudomonas sp. TJI-51, assembly GCF_000190455.2. NCBI lineage: Bacteria > Pseudomonadati > Pseudomonadota > Gammaproteobacteria > Pseudomonadales > Pseudomonadaceae > Pseudomonas > Pseudomonas sp. TJI-51. The sequence continues at coordinate 7,463 of NZ_AEWE02000148.1, read as the reverse complement.
GCTCAATGCCTGGCGCGACGGCAGCCGCAGCAATGACCCGAACCAGCTGATGGTCGGCGTGGCCAAGGCCATGACCGATGACGAGATCAAGGCTGTTGCCGAGTTCTTCGCCCGCCCCGCCAGCCAGGAGGTCAAACCATGAAACCGCTGATCCCCGCTCTGTTGCTGCTGGTTGTGGGCAGTGCCCAGGCCGCGCCTATCGCCATGGAAGACCAGTCGCAACTGAAGGTCCCCGGCAAGCAGGCCGCCCTGCAGTTCACGCCCCCGGCGGAAGACGAGCTGCCCGCCAATGCCTTCGGCAAGATGGTGCGTGAAGGCCATGCCTTGTTCGTCGATACCCGCCGGCTGATGCCCGAGGCGGTGGGCAACGGCATGAACTGCAGCAACTGCCACCTCGACCAGGGGCGTATGGCCCATTCGGCGCCACTGTGGGGCGCGTACCCCATGTACCCCGCCTATCGCAAGAAAAACGACAAGATCAACACCTTTGCCGAGCGCATCCAGGGCTGCTTCCAGTTCAGCATGAATGGCAAGCCGCCGGCCGCGGACAGCCCGCAGATGACGGCGCTGTCGGTGTACGCGTACTGGCTGTCGACCAAGGCGCCGACCGGCGTCGAAATTGCCGGGCGCGGTTACCCGGAAGTCGCGCAGCCTGCAGGCGGGTACGACTTCACGCGTGGCCAGCGGGTGTACCGCGAGCAATGCGCGATTTGCCATGGTGACAACGGTGAAGGGCAGAAAGTGGCGGGCGAATATGTGATGCCGCCGCTGTGGGGCAAGGACAGCTACAACTGGGGCGCCGGTATGCACCGTATCAACACGGCGGCATCCTTCATCAAGTACAACATGCCACTGGGCAAGCCGGGCAGCCTCAGCGACCAGCAGGCCTGGGATGTTGCGGCATGGATCAACCGGCATGAACGGCCGCAGGATCCCCGCCTGGTAGAGGGTTCTGTCGAGAAGACGCGGGTGAAATTCCATGCCAATGACGGCGTGAACCTGTATGGGCAGAAGGTCGATGGCGTGCTGGTCGGGCAGGGGACCGGTAGCTGACGGGTGCCTGTAGCGAACGCTTGGCGGGTAAACCTGGCCTGCAACGGTGGTTGTGGAAGCAGGTTTGCTCGCCAGGAGGCCACCACAGGCATGCGTGAGCTGTGGCATTTCACTTGCATGTCTGCTGGCGATATTTGCGATCCCTCGGAACTATCTACACTTGCTTATCTCTATCTACCCATCGGTCGGCCGCAGGTCAGGCATTGTAAGGTTTGTGCCGCCTGATTAGACTGCGCCGAATTCCACAGGCCTAGCCTTTTGTAAGGACGTATATGATCAAGAAATGCTTGTTCCCGGCAGCCGGCTACGGTACGCGCTTCCTGCCTGCTACCAAAGCCATGCCCAAGGAAATGCTGCCGGTGGTCAACAAGCCACTGATCCAGTATGGCGTTGAAGAGGCATTGGATGCCGGCCTGAGCGAAATCTCCATCGTGACCGGCCGCGGCAAGCGCGCCCTGGAAGACCACTTCGACATCAGCTACGAGCTGGAAAACCAGATCAAGGGCACCGACAAGGAGAAATACCTGGTCGGTATCCGCCGCCTGCTGGACGAGTGCTCGTTCTCGTACACCCGCCAGACCGAAATGAAAGGCCTGGGCCATGCCATTCTCACCGGGCGCCCGCTGATCGGCGACGAGCCGTTTGCAGTGGTGCTGGCGGACGACCTGTGCGTCAACCCGGAAGGTGACGGCGTGCTGACCCAGATGGTCAAGCTGTACAACCAGTTCCGCTGCTCGATCATCGCCATCCAGGAAGTCGACCCTCAGGAAACCAACAAGTACGGTGTCATCGCCGGTGACATGATCCGTGACGACATCTTCCGCGTTACCAACATGGTCGAGAAGCCTGCACCGGAAGATGCGCCGTCGAACCTGGCGATCATTGGCCGTTACATCCTGACGCCGGATATCTTCGACATCATCAAAAACACCGAGCCAGGCAAGGGCGGCGAAATCCAGATCACCGACGCGCTGATGCAACAGGCGCAGAACGGCTGCGTGATCGCCTACAAGTTCAAGGGCAAGCGCTTCGACTGCGGTGGCGCCGAGGGCTACATCGACGCGACCAACTTCTGCTTCGAGAACTACTACAAGACTGGCAAGGCTTACTGATACAGCCGCTGCTTGTAGCAACATTGCGATGACTGGGGCCGCTGCGCGGCCCTTCGCGGGCAGGCCCGCTCCTACAGTTACCGCGCATGCCTTTGGCGTGCGCCCACCTGATGGGGCGGGTTTGCCACGAAGGGCTGCAAAGCGGCCTCAGTGCGTTATGCTGGGCGCCTGCTAGGAGAGAGAACACATGGCCTACGATTTTGATCTGTTCGTGATTGGCGCTGGCTCCGGCGGGGTGCGCGCTGCGCGCTTCGCCGCTGGTTTTGGTGCAAAAGTGGCAGTGGCTGAAAGCCGTTACCTGGGCGGCACCTGTGTCAACGTCGGCTGCGTGCCGAAAAAGCTGCTGGTCTACGGTGCGCATGTGGCCGATGAACTGGAACAGGCTGCCGGTTACGGCTGGTCCCTGGAAGAAGGGCACTTCGACTGGGGCACCCTGATTGCCAACAAGAACCGTGAGATCGAGCGCCTGAACGGCATCTACCGTAACCTGCTGGTGAACAGCGGGGTGACCCTGCTGCAGGGGCACGCGCGCCTGACCGGGGCCAATGAAGTGGAAGTGGAGGGCCAACGCTACAGTGCCAGGCACATCCTGATCGCCACCGGCGGCTGGCCGCAGGTGCCGGACATTCCAGGCAAGGAACTGGCAATCACCTCCAACGAAGCCTTCTACCTCAAGAGCCTGCCACGCCGGGTGCTGGTGGTCGGCGGTGGCTACATCGCGGTCGAGTTCGCCGGTATCTTCCAGGGCCTGGGGGCGGCTACTTCGTTGCTGTACCGTGGCGACCTGTTCCTGCGCGGTTTCGATGGTTCGGTACGTACCCACCTGAAGGAAGAGCTGGAAAAACGCGGCCTCGACCTGCAGTTCAATGCCGATATCCAGCGCATCGACAAGCTTGAAGACGGTAGCCTGAAGGCCACGCTCAAGGATGGTCGCGAGTTGCAGGCCGACTGCGTGTTCTATGCCACCGGCCGACGCCCGATGCTGGACAACCTGGGCCTGGAAAACACCGGCGTCGAGCTGGACGAGCGTGGCTATATCCGGGTCGATGAACAATACCAGACGACCGCGCCGTCGATCCTGGCCATTGGTGACGTGATTGGCCGGGTGCAACTGACCCCGGTGGCGCTGGCCGAAGGCATGGCGGTGGCACGGCGCCTGTTCAAGCCCGAGCAGTACCGCCCGGTGGACTACCAGAACATCCCCACAGCCGTGTTCAGCCAGCCGCCAATCGGTACCGTGGGGCTGACGGAAGAACAGGCGCTGGCGGCAGGGCACAAGGTGCAGATATTCGAAAGCCGCTTCCGCGCCATGAAACTGACCCTGACCGACATCCAGGAAAAGACCCTGATGAAGCTGGTGGTCGATGCCGACACCGACAAGGTGCTGGGCTGCCACATGGTCGGCCCTGATGCCGGCGAGATCATCCAGGGCCTGGGTATTGCTTTGAAGGCCGGTGCCACCAAGCAGCAATTCGACGAAACCATCGGTGTGCACCCGACGGCCGCCGAAGAGTTCGTCACCCTGCGTACGGCTAGCCGTTGATCTATGCGTTACGTTGAAGGGGCGGGGCAGCCCGCTCCTACAACCGAGTCTTCTATCAAGTACCTCTGGCTATAGCCAAAACCAATCACGAGCATGAGCTTTGCCAATGAGCCTTCAGCGGGATGATTAGTTAGGATTCTATCCATCAACTGATTCCAACCCCATGAAGGAGCGTCTCTCATGCCAATCATCAACAGCCAGGTCAAACCGTTCAACGCTACCGCCTACCACAAAGGCGAGTTCGTGCAGGTCAGCGAAGCCGACCTGAAAGGCAAGTGGTCCGTCGTGTTCTTCTACCCGGCCGACTTCACCTTCGTTTGCCCGACCGAGCTGGGTGACCTCGCCGACAATTACGCCGAGTTCCAGAAGCTGGGCGTGGAAATCTACGGCGTGTCCACCGACACCCACTTCACCCACAAAGCCTGGCACGACACGTCGGACACCATCGGCAAGATCCAGTACCCGCTGATCGGTGACCCAACCCACGTCATCTCGCGCAACTTCGACGTGCTGATCGAAGAAGCTGGCCTGGCTGATCGCGGTACCTTCGTGATCAACCCGGAAGGCCAGATCAAGATCGTCGAACTGAACGACGGTGGTGTAGGCCGCGATGCAGCTGAGCTGCTGCGCAAAGTGAAAGCTGCCCAGTACGTTGCTGCCCACCCAGGCGAAGTTTGCCCGGCCAAGTGGAAAGAAGGCGAAGCCACCCTGGCGCCATCGCTGGACCTGGTCGGCAAGATCTAAGGCCATGCGCGCAACAACGCGGGCGGTAGGCAGCCGCCAAAGCTGAACAAGCTACCGCCCCGTCAAACGCCCGGGCGACCTCGCCTGGGCGTTTTTGTATCCGAGTATTGAAGAAGGAATCGCCCGTATGTTGGACGCCACGCTTAAATCGCAACTGAAAACCTACCTGGAGCGGGTCACCCAGCCGATCGAGATCGTTGCCTCCCTCGACGACGGCGCGAAGTCCCGTGAATTGCATGACCTGCTGGTGGAGATCGCCAGCTTGTCCACACTCATTACCCTCAGCGCGGACGGCACCGATGCGCGTCGACCTTCGTTCTCGTTGAGCCGCCCGGGTGCTGGCGCCGATGGCAAAGGTATCAGCCTGCGCTTCGCCGGCATACCCATGGGCCACGAATTCACCTCGCTGGTGCTGGCACTGCTGCAAGTCGGCGGCCACCCTTCCAAGGCCAGTGCCGAAGTGATCGAACAGATCCAGGCATTGGAAGGCGAATTCACCTTCGAAACCTATTTCTCGCTGTCGTGCCAGAACTGCCCGGACGTGGTCCAGGCGTTGAACCTGATGGCCGTGCTCAACCCCAACGTGCGCCACGTGGCCATCGACGGCGCGCTGTTCCAGGCTGAAGTGGAAGCGCGCAAGATCATGGCAGTACCGAGCATCTACCTGAACGGTGAGTTGTTTGGCCAGGGGCGCATGGGCCTGGAGGAAATCCTCGGCAAGATCGACACCAGCGCCGGTGCGCGCCAGGCCGAGAAGATCAACGCCAAGGACGCTTTCGATGTGCTGGTTGTGGGCGGTGGCCCGGCTGGCGCGGCGGCTGCCATCTACGCAGCGCGCAAGGGCATTCGTACCGGCGTGGCTGCCGAGCGCTTCGGTGGCCAGGTACTCGACACCCTCGCCATCGAGAACTTCATCTCGGTGCAGGAAACCGAAGGGCCAAAACTGGCGACTGCACTCGAAGAGCACGTCAAGCAGTACGACGTCGACATCATGAACCTGCAGCGCGGCGAAGCATTGGTTCCGGCCACCGACGGCGGCTTGCATGAAGTGCGCCTGGCGGGCGGCGCATCGCTCAAGGCCAAGACCGTGATCCTGGCCACCGGTGCCCGCTGGCGTGAAATGAACGTGCCGGGTGAGCAGGAATACCGCGCGCGTGGCGTGGCTTACTGCCCGCACTGCGACGGCCCGTTGTTCAAAGGCAAGCGCGTGGCGGTGATTGGTGGTGGCAACTCGGGTGTCGAGGCCGCCATTGACCTGGCCGGTATTGTTGCCCAGGTGACGCTGATCGAATTCGACAGCCAACTGCGCGCCGACGCGGTGTTGCAGCGCAAGCTGCACAGTTTGCCTAACGTGAAAGTGATCACCAGTGCGCTGACTACCGAGGTGCTTGGCGACGGCGAGAAAGTCACTGGCCTGCGCTACAAGGATCGCGCCACGGACGAGCAGCATGAAGTCGCGCTGGAAGGCATCTTCGTGCAGATTGGCCTGTTGCCGAACACCGACTGGCTCAAAGGTACCGTCGAGCTGTCACCGCGCGGCGAGATCATTGTCGATGCCAAGGGCCAGACCAGCATTCCAGGGGTGTTCGCTGCGGGGGACGTGACCACCGTGCCGTACAAGCAGATCGTGATTGCGGTGGGTGAGGGGGCCAAGGCTTCGCTGGCGGCCTTCGACCACCTGATCCGGACCTCGGCACCGGCGTAAGCCTGGGCTGGCCCTGCCTTCGAAGGCGGAGCAACTGTCTTTCTCAAAATTTGAAAAGCCTGCGCGATTCACCTGTAGGAGCGGGCAAGCCCGCGAAGCAGGCGACGCGG
>NZ_AEWE02000148.1:0-1176 GCF_000190455.2 Pseudomonas sp. TJI-51 | reverse complement strand
GGTGTTTGCGGGCATGCCCGTTCCCACAGGGCCTGCGCTGGCTTGGAGTTGCCGCCGTACTTGCAGGAGCGGCTCTAGCCGCGAAAAGGCCAGCACTCGCAAGGCATCAAACCCAGGCTGTCTATGCTTACGGCATCCACCCTCAGGAAGCCGTATCATGACGCTGATCAGCCGCGAACCCTGGTGGCTAGTCCCGCCCAAGCCCGGCCAGACGGAGCAGGACCTGCATTGGGGTTACCTGGAAATCTACGCCGACGGTCGCACCGTATTCATCGACCAGCGCCCCAGCGACCGGGAGCTGGCCGAGCGCAAAAGCTGCCGCAACTTCCCCGACCCCGAGCCGTGACCGCCTAGCCTTCCAAGTCTGCCAGGCGCGCTTCCAGCGCTGCGATGCGGGCTTCAAGCGCTTCAATACGCTCCTCCGACACGCTGCTGCCACTGCTGCGCTGGCCGCTCTCCTGCTGACGTGCAGCAAGAATCGCCTCGATCTCCGCCGGGTCGCCCAACGCATGGGTATAACGGTCTTCGCGCTGGCCCGCCTGGCGTGGCAGGTGCAAGGCCAGGTTGCGCGAGATCAGGCGCTCCAGCTGGTGCTGGATCTGCTCGGTGTCGTCGAAATCATGCAGGCGGTTGCTGCGGGTCAGCAGTTCGTTGAGGGTCTGCGGGCCGCGCAGGAACATCAGGCCCATCAGCACCAGTTGCGCCGGTACCAGCTCCAGGGCCTTGTCCACCCGCTGCTCCCAGCGATCGGCGCGGCTGCCCATCTGCAGGCGGGTCATGCCCTGCGCTTCAAGGTTGCGCAAGGCCTGGCCGACCTGGCCTGGGGTAAGGTTCATGACGGGCTCGCGGCTGGTCTTCTGGTTGCAGGCCAGGACCAGGGCGTTGAGGGTCAGCGGGTAGCTCTCCGGGCTGGTGGCCTGCTTTTCAATCAACGCGCCGAGGACACGGATCTCGGTGCTGCTCAAGCGGCCTTCACCGGCGGTTTCGTATTCTGACATGGCCCTGTCTCATTACTGGGGAAAGGCCACTAGGGTAGGTAATGCCATCGTGTAAGGCAATTGCGGCTGCTGGTGAGAGCGGGTGAGCCCGCTCCGGCCAGCAGCCCGAAGAAAATCAGGCGCTACGCCGAATGCCGGTCAGTCAAGACGCGGGGATGCAGCCCATCGCCGGCAAGCC
>NZ_AEWE02000147.1:0-6871 GCF_000190455.2 Pseudomonas sp. TJI-51 | reverse complement strand
CGAAACCAGGGGCGATTCAATGGTAGTGAATAATCCTGCGTCGCTGCCTGCCTGAGCATGGGCTGGGTCAGTGGAAAATCACTGTCCAAATGCTCGTGGAATCAGTGTCCAAGTGACCGTGGAATGAGTGTCCAAGTCAGCGTGGAATCACTGTCCAAGTGTTCGTGGAATGGGTGTCCAAGTGCGCGTGGAATCCGCAGCCGCCTGACTGCAGTACGAAACCGTGCACCATGGAGAGCCCTAATCCGGTGCCCTGGCCCTGCGGCTTGGTGGTGAAGAACGGGTCAAATATCCGCTTGATGTTCTCTTGGGAGATTCCGCTTCCAGAGTCAGTAACAGATATAGCGATGTATTCTCCAGCAGGTAGGTCGGCACGAGTTGCCATCAGGTCGTTGAGCTCGATTGTCTGCGTGGTGATGGAGATCGCACCACGACCCTCGGGCATCGCATCACGAGCGTTGATCGCCAAGTTGAGCAGCGAACTCTCCAACTGGGCGGGGTCAATCCGGGCCAACCCAAGATTCGGCTCTAGCTGCGTGATGACCGTAATGGCCGGCCCAACCGAGCGGTTGATCAGGTCGACCAGATCGCCGATGAGTACATTGATGTCCGTAGGGTGAGGATCAAGCGTCTGCCGTCGCGAGAATGCGAGCAGGCGCTGGGTCAGCGACGCTGCTCGCTTGGCGCTTACTTGAATACCCTCAAGCAGGCGCTCGGTACCCTCCCACTTACCCTGTTTCAATCGTCGGGACAGCAGATCAGCGCTTCCCAGTATCGCTGCCAGAATATTGTTGAAGTCGTGGGCAATTCCGCCCGTCAACTGCCCCAGCGCTTCCATTTTCTGCGCCTGACGCAGGGCTTCGTTCGCCTCCGAGAGCTCGTCTGTGCGTTGAGCGACCCGCTCTTCCAAGGTGGCCTTGGCATGCTGCACCTGGCGATAAAGTTGCGCGTTGTCGATAGCCACTGCGGCCTGGGCGGCAAGGGCAACTACCAGCCGTTCATGCCGCTCTGTAAATTTTCCCGGTTCGGGATGACCAAAAAACAGCCCCCCTAAGACATCGCCTGTTCTCGATACGACTGAAATTGCGAGGTAACTGCGCACTGGCAAATGCCCTTTGGGCATCCCACGATGCGGCTCGAATTGGCCGTAGCGAGGGTCGGCCAGGATGTCCAAGGATCGAACGACGCCCTCGTTTCGAAACGTGGGTGCAAATACGGGGTGGCGCGAGGATGGCCCAATTTTTCGAAGACCGAGCGTTCAGCTCCCGACAACGTATACAGTCTCAGATGCGCGCCGCTCTCGTCGACCTCATTGGCAAAGTACGAGCCATAAGCTGCCCCTGTAAGCGATGTTGCCGCATCCGTGAGGTCTTGCACGATCCGCTCAAGATCGAGGTCACTGGCGAACGCCGCGTTGATATCTCGGAGGATCTCAAGCGTTCGGCTTTCCTCTCGGAGCGCCCGCTCGGTTTCCACTCGCTTGGTAACGTCAAAACCCTCGCAAAAAATACCGGTCACACCCCCTGTATCGTCGAAGACTGGCTCATAGACGAAATCCAGATAACGAGTTTCAACTATCCCTGATTCACAGAGCAGCGAGATAGGCGTGCCTGTAGCAACGAACCGCTCGCCCGACTTGAACACCTCATCCAGCCAGGAGAAATAACCCTGCTCTTCAAGATCAGGGAACATCTCTTGTACAGAGCGGTTGAGGTAATCTCGATCACCAAAGCTACGCCTGAAAGCCTCATTGACGAATTCGAAAATGTGATCGGGCCCTCTGAGAATGGTGATGAACCCAGGCGCCTGTTCGAACATGCGACGATCTCGACCTAGGGTAATGTGCGAGGGCACTGGTTCCAGAACTGACGGCTGTACTTCTTGCCCTTGCACCAGGACAGCAACGATGTGTCCCTCTGGGGCTCGCAAAGGACTCAGGCTGAACGCCCACGGCTTTTCACGATCCAGGCGAACCGGAAACTCCGAATCGGAGAGTAACAGCAGGCTTGCCTTTTCCATGACAGCATCGAGCTGCAAACTGACCCGTCCCCAAACTGCCACCCAGACCTCATGCGCAGGCTTACCCAACCCCCCGGGATGACGACGCCCCATGACAGGAATCCAAGTGTCGTTGTAGAGCAGCGTTCTGTGGGCGCCCCAAAGAATTGCAGTTGGCAGATCTGAGCCAAGCAAGAAGCCTACTGCTTGCTGCAGCGGAACCGGCCAATGCCCAGGGTCACCTAGGTTGGTACCAGCCCAGTCCACTTGCCGCATCTGGGTGGCAATCTGTCCGTCGTGCGTCACGACCGATTCGATTGCTGAACGCTGATCACCGCAAGTCATATGAAAATCATCACCGGGGAAGGCCTATAACTCTAACGCAGGATCATCGTATTGGCGTGCTTATCTGACAAAACCCGCAGGGTGTGAGGGGTCATGCCAACGCTTAGCATGAACTTTCACCGTGATTTTCAGGCCTTCCGTACACAGAGGAGGGCTTACCATGACCAGCCTACGAGAAATGCATTCCACCGTGATCTGCTTGCAGAAAGGAAAGATCCTGTTAGTCCGCAAGGAAGCTCCCGAATGGTCACTGCCAGGCGGCAAAATCGATCCTGGAGAAGGACATGTTGATGCGGCAAAGCGAGAGCTGAAGGAGGAGACAAACCTGCCATTCAACGACGCTCAGTTCCTAGGTCATTACGTCTTTGATGACGAAGAGCACTATCTCTACAAGATGTCCGTTGAAACCTCGGTGCTGCCTAGCGCAGGTCACGAAATTATGGAATGCCGGTGGTTCAGCGGGCATGAATTGACGGGGATCATATTGAAGCCCACCAACATAAAACTGCTGGAGCGAGAGGGCTTGATCTTTCACGGGTAACGAAGCGCTCTGATGCTGCCCTGTCTCGTTCCGAGATGAATAGCTGTGGTTTGTAAAGGCGGTGGCCGCTGCCCCTGACGCGAAGCGACCACCCAAAGCCGAAGTTTAAGCCACCTGTTTTACGGCAGGTCGCTGATCTGTAGCAAGACGCCTTGCCCGCCCTACCCCCCAAGCCAGAGCTCGGGTCATTGATTCTCCGGGTCGCGAATCGAAGGCTTCTTCGTGTAATGCCATCCCAGAACAAGCGTACACGCCGATAAACATTTGAGTCTGACCGGTGCGCGAAAGCCTGACCTGAACGTCGATTGTAGTGCCATCGTCCAGCTCTTCGTCATGAGTCCGGTGATGAAGCGCTGGATCAGCCCAATTCCAAAAAACCTCACCGCGAATACGCATGTCGCCCTCCTTCGACTTTGGTTTCATACAGAATTCCTACCATAGCAAACAGGGAGGGCTATTCAATGACAGCGAAGGCTAGATGCTGGCTACCTGACAAGTGGACTCGATTCTTATACGTGCTCGATTTTTTGCATAAGAAATCTACCGCTCACGAAGCACGTCGAACTGGGGATGTCAGATATTCATTGTCGGAGTTTCTCCGATCGGGGATCAGAAGGCAGAGAGATGGATAATGGACGCAGGCATTAACCCGGTGAGCTGATCTCGCGTCGCAGGGCGGCTCAAACAGCGTGGGACAGCAGCTACGGATTCTCCGATCAAGTCAGCACAGACAAACTCGACATGTGCTGAAAAGTCCGCCATTCAGCCCCAGCAAGCCTTCCCCATGAGTCAGATGAGCTTCTCCGATTACGAGTACACCGGTAAGCGCAAACAGACCCGCCGTAAGCGTTTCCTGGCCGAAATGGAGCAGGTCGTGTCGTGGAGAGGGTGGTCGCGTTGTTCGAACCGCACTATCCAAAGGCCGGAGGTGGTCGTAAGCCTTAGCGGCTGCCCAGACGCTTGCCGATCAGCCCTTCATTTTCATCCGGCAGGCGCTGTTCATCAGGGCATCGACATCCTCGGTGAAGTCCTCGGAGAACCTCAGTGTCGGGTCGATGGGGTAAGGCCTGAATCTTCCTGCTCGACTGCTTACGATTTCCAGACGGCTCAGGTGACGCGTCGAAATCGCGCATCCGGTTGTATTTTTCAAGGCTGGAGACATCGGCATTGGATGGCGCATCGGGCTCGATGACGGCCTTGCCCAAAATCACCTCAACGAAGTTGGCCAGGGTTTTGAGCTGGGCCTTGGCTTCAGCACTGAGGATCTGTACGGCCATGGTTTCACGCAGATCCGGGAGTGCTTCGCCAGCCTCCAATGCCACCGCGTCTGTCAGAGCTTGTACCTGCGCAAGCACCTCAGGACGGGAGGCAGCGAACACCATGAATGCCAACATCGTGTCGTACTTCGCCACGCCCTCGCTTAATCAGCCTGGCTCTTTCGCACGGGCTCAAGATAGTTCGATACCGGTGTGACCAGGATTGTTCAGCTGGAGATGGTGGGCATCGAGAATCAGTTTAAGTACCACCGGACATGTTGGTCTGAACTTTGCCATCTGTCATGGCTTCCTCTGCATACCTATCACGGAAATATGCTGCTGCAGGAGCTGACACCCATGAGAGCACTGACCTACCACGGAGCAAACGACGTCAGGGTCGATAATGTCCCTGATCCCATCATCGAGCAAGAAGACGACATCATCCTCAGGGTCACCGCCACAGCGATATGCGGCTCCGACTTGCATCTTTATCGAGGCAAAATTCCAGAAACCGAAGCTGGCGATATCTTCGGACATGAGTTTATGGGCATCGTCGAGGACACCGGCAGTGCCGTTACCAATCTCCAGATCGGCGATCGCGTAGTAATTCCATTCGTGATTGCTTGCGGCAGCTGTTTCTTCTGCCAGCACGATCTGTTTGCTGCTTGTGAAACCACCAACACAGGTCGTGGTGCGATCATCAACAAGAAAGGCATTCCGCCGGGCGCCGCTTTGTTCGGATACAGCCATCTCTATGGCGGTATCCCTGGCGGCCAAGCGGACTACGTCAGGGTGCCCAAGGGCAATGTCGGCCCGTTCAAAGTGCCCACCAACCTGGGCGATGACAAGGTGCTGTTCCTCTCGGACATTCTGCCCACCGCCTGGCAGGCAGTCATCAATGCCGAAATCGGCCAGGGTTCGTCAGTAGCGATCTATGGCGCCGGGCCAGTGGGCTTGCTAAGCGCCGCCTGTGCTCGAATGCTTGGCGCTCAGACCATCTTCATGGTCGATGATAATGACTACCGCCTGGCCTATGCCCAAGAGGCCTACGGAGTCATAGCCATCAACTTCGAGCGGGACGACGATCCTGCAGACAGCATCATCCGCCAGACGCCAGGCATGCGCGGCGTCGATGCGGTGATCGATGCGGTCGGTTTCGAGGCCAAAGGTAGCACTGCCGAAACGGTAATGACGGCGTTGAAGATCGAAGGCAGTAGTGGCAAGGCGCTGCGCCAGAGCATTGCTGCGGTTCGACGCGGTGGGGTTGTCAGCGTGCCGGGTGTGTACGCTGGTTTCATCCACGCCTTCATGTTCGGCGATGCCTTCGACAAGGGGCTTACCTTCAAGATGGGCCAGACCCATGTGCAGAAATACCTGCCCGAACTGCTGCAGCACATCGAAGCAGGTCGCCTGCAACCGGAACTGATCGTCACTCACCGCCTGGCCCTCGAAGAAGCGCCCATGGGCTACAAGATGTTCGATCAGAAGCAGGACGACTGCCGCAAGGTCATCCTCGTGCCAGGCGCAGCGGCGGGCACCTTGGGCCCTGACTACGTGTAAAGGAGGCAAGCGCATGAACGGTCTCGCCAGCTACTTCTGGATTGCCGTGGCGGCAATCCTTCTACTCATCGATCTGTGGGCCATCGTCAGCATCTTCAGAAGCGACAAGTCAGATGCAGTCAAAGCAGCCTGGGCCCTGCTGATCTTGGCATTACCGCTGGTTGGCCTGGGAATCTGGGGCGTTGCAGGCCCGCGAGGTATCAAACGAGGCACTGGCCCCACTTCTGACGAGCACAGCAAAGGCTGACATTTCTGAGCGCCATCTACAGAGGTTTGCAAGATGATCGATCAAGCGACAGGCATGAAATCAGGTGAACGTTATCGCGTGGGAAACGTGGAGCGGGCACATCAGTTTCCAGGCTTCTTTCAAGACGGGAAGTATTACCTCGGCCCTGAGCGTCTCCTTGTAGGTTTCACAATCACACATTCATAACGCAGGGATAACTAGAGGTGGTCTGCGTACCGAGGAGTGGGCGTGATTTCATTGCGAGATCACGTTCCATCCCTCCTCTGCTGACGAACTCGTGAAATTACCCGGGCGATAATCCTCCCCAGCTACCGCTCTCAGGTAAGCAGCATCAGCCTCCAGACGAAGATCACGCCATTCCTGCCAGGAGATAAACCCTCGACGATCCATCTCATCGGCCTGGCGAAGCAACTCCTCGTGATAGTCGTCCGGGGAGTCCATGCGCAATGCCCTGTCTTCAAGCAGCCGATACCAGATCACCAAACAGTTGAGCTTCAGCAATTGGGCGGCGGAGAGGTTTTTCTCGAACTTTCGCATGAGGAGACCTCACAGGCTGATGGAGGGTTGAGTCACGAAGATTGCAGAGGTTCAGTAGAGCGGTGTCAGCGGCATGGATGTGTCTAGGTGGTCGTCCCGTTATAGATCCGCTCACGGATGGGAATGGATGACACTAACTCAAGTTGGAGTGAATTTCTTGAAACGCTAAAGATGTTGTAGTGATGGCATGCTGCTACGTCTTGCTGGAAGGCGGCAAAGATCTGGATGTCCCTCCCTTCCCGCAGCCGCATAATCCTTCCAAAACATTCGCGAACAAAGCTTGATGACGCCAAAGACGACTGCACCGGTTCTTTCGCGCAACCCGTCGGCCTGGGCCAAAACCCACGGAGTAAATACCCCGCGCCCCGACGTCCGAGTTGAACACAG
>NZ_AEWE02000146.1:0-1866 GCF_000190455.2 Pseudomonas sp. TJI-51 | reverse complement strand
GAATCTCCCACAGGTACTGCGCAAAGCTCAGGTGTTGTGTCGCGATGGGCTGCGCAGCAGCCCCGGGATGCCGTAACCTCGCGCTTGACGTTAAACTGTCATCTCCCCAGCAATGGACAGGAGATCCGGCGTGACCCCACCCCGCAGTTTCCCCAGTGACCTCTGCCTCGACAGCCCGCGCCTGCAACTGCGCCCCATGCGCCATGCCGATGCCGCGCAGTGGCTGGCGATCATGGCCGACCCCGAGGTCATGCGTTATTGGCACCATGCCCCTTGGCAAAACCTGGCCGAGGCCGAAAGCGCCCTGGCCGCCGACCGCGAAGCCTATGCCAATGGCGACCAGCTCAAGCTGGGTATGTACCGCCGCGACAACGGTGAACTCATCGGCATGGTCCAGCTGTTCAACATCGACGATGTTTCCCGCCGTGGCGAGATCGGCTACTGCCTGGCCAGCGCCGTGCAGGGCAGGGGCTACATGGACGAAGCGCTCACCTGCTTCATCGATTACCTGGCCAACACCCTGCACATGCGCCGCCTGGAAGGTGAGATCGACCCGCGCAACCAAGGCTCGGCACGCACCCTGGAACGGCAAGGTTTCGTGCTTGAAGGCACCCTGCGGGCGCGCTGGTGCGTGGCCGGTGAGTTGTCCGACTCCGGCATCTATGGTCTGCTGCTTGAGCCCCCGGTCGCCTAGGAATTTGCCCTTTGCCCGTTTTCTACCTGAGCATCAGCCTGCTGCTGTACTTGCTCGCCCTGTTCTTCAACGGCGCGCACATGAATGGCGGGCATCACATGCCGGCGCTGCAGATGCTGCTGTACGGGCCATGGGGCTTGCCCTTCGGCTTGCACCAATGGTTTGCCAACCCGCTGCTGGCGTTGGCCATCCTTGCCCACCGGCGCTTTCGCCGGCTGGCATTGCTGGCCGGGTTGGCGGCGGTTTACCTGGCGGGCAGCAGCTTCGGCATCACCCGTCTGCCGGATAACCAGACTTATGAATTCCATGACCTGAGCGGATTTGGTGCCGGCTTCTACCTGTGGCTGGCGGCGATGGGCGTGTTCTGCCTGGGCCAGGCCTGGCATTGCTGGAAGGCCCGCAGCGCTGAGGACATGCCCGGTTGGAACTGGCTTGATGTGGCCTTGATTGCGGCGTTGGGTGTGGCGGTTTATGCCGCCACACAGATGCCAGCGCTGCAATTCGAGCCGGGCAAGGTGCTGATGCCGCCGGTGCAACCCCAGACGCTTTGATACCTAAAAGGAGAGTAGGCATGTGCAAGCAATACCTGGCAGGGCTGGCACTGACCTGCGTGCTGCCATTGGCCGTGGCCGATGACTACACGGCGGCGTACGTGCAGTGCATGGACAAGGCCTCCAGCACGGTGGCCATGAGTGAGTGCATCGGGGCCGAGACGCAGGTGCAGGACCAGCGCTTGAACCGGGTGTACAAGCAACTGATGGGCAAGCTGGATGCCGGGCAGCAGAAAAGCTTGCGCGATGTGCAGCGCAAGTGGCTGGTGTACCGCGATGGCAATTGCCAGTTTCATGTGCAGGCCAGTGGCGGGACCATGGCGCAGCTGGAAGGCGGTACCTGCATGATGAGCATGACCCGCGACCGCGCGGCGGAGCTGGAGCGGGTGCTTAGCCCGGGGCAGTGAGTTGCCTGTACGGGCCTCTTCGCGGGCATGCCCGCTCCCACAGGGGTAGTGTTGGGAGCAACTGACTTGTATTGCCTGGACTGGCCTCATCGCCGGCAAGCCAGCTCCCACATGGATTGCGCCAGCTTATGGCTTTTGAGCAAGACAGTTGCTCCCCCAGGGATTGCACAGGATTTGAAGTCGATGCGATCGAGGTGGGAGATTCTATGGTTTC
>NZ_AEWE02000145.1:0-16275 GCF_000190455.2 Pseudomonas sp. TJI-51 | reverse complement strand
ATAGAATCTCCCACAGGTACCGCGCAAAGCTTGAGGTCTGCACTGCCCCTGTGGGAGCCCGGCTTGCCGGCGATGGGCTGCGAAGCAGCCCAATGGCTGCCACTCAGGCTTAACTGACTGGCATTAGCCCAGGGCCTGTCAGAACAATACTTTCGCCACGTCGGCAAAGCGTTTGGCAAAATGCACCGTCAAACCTTCACGCAGGTAGTCCGGCAGTTCCTCGAAGTCCCCGCGGTTAGGCTCTGGCAAGATCAATTCGAAGATCTTCTGCCGCCGTGCCGCGATCACTTTCTCGCGCACCCCGCCAATGGGCAGCACCTGGCCGGTGAGGGTAAGTTCGCCGGTCATGGCCACCCCCTTCTTCGGTGCCTGGTTGCGGGCCAGCGACAGCAGGGCACTGGCCATGGTGATGCCAGCGCTCGGCCCGTCCTTGGGGGTGGCCCCTTCAGGCACATGCAGGTGAATGAAGGCTTCGTTGAAGAAACCGGGGTCACCCCCGAACTGCTTGAGGTTGGAGCTGACGTAGCTGTAGGCGATCTCGGCCGATTCCTTCATCACATCGCCCAGCTTGCCAGTCAGCTTGAAGCCGCGGTTGAGGGTGTGGATGCGGGTTGCCTCGATCGGCAAGGTCGCGCCGCCCATGCTGGTCCAGGCCAGGCCCGTGATCACACCTTTGCCCGCCAGTACTTGCTCGCTGCGGAACACCGGCATGCCGAGTGCGGCCTCCAGGTCCTTGGTGCCGATTTTCAGCTTGGCGTCCGGGTTTTCCAGCAGCTTGACCACCGCCTTGCGCACCAGCTTGCCCAATTGCTTTTCCAGCTGGCGCACCCCGGCCTCTCGGGCGTAGCCCTCGATCACCGTGCGCAGCGCGCTGTCGCTGATGCTCAGGCTGGCCTTGGCCACCCCGGCCTTTTGCAACTGCTTGGGCCACAGGTGGCGCTTGGCGATGGCCAGTTTTTCTTCGGTGATATAGCCGGACAGGCGGATCACTTCCATGCGGTCCAGCAACGGGCCGGGGATCGAGTCCAGGGTGTTGGCGGTACATACGAAGAGCACTTTCGACAGGTCCAGGCGCAGGTCCAGGTAGTGGTCGAGGAAGTCGACGTTCTGTTCCGGGTCGAGGGTTTCCAGCAGCGCCGAGGCCGGGTCGCCCTGGTAGCTCTGGCCCATCTTGTCGATCTCGTCGAGCATGATGACCGGGTTCATCACTTCGACATCCTTCAACGCCTGCACCAGCTTGCCGGGTTGGGCGCCGATGTAGGTGCGGCGGTGACCCTTGATCTCGGCCTCGTCACGCATGCCGCCGACGCTGAAGCGGTAGAACGGTCGGCCGAGCGACTCGGCAATCGACTTGCCGATACTGGTCTTGCCCACGCCGGGCGGGCCCACCAGCAGCACGATCGAGCCGCTGATCTCGCCCTTCCAGGCGCCAACGGCGAGGAACTCGAGGATGCGTTCCTTGATGTCGTCGAGGCCTGCATGGTGTTGGTCGAGTACCTTGCGCGCGTGCTTGAGGTCGAGCTTGTCCTTGCCGTGGATGCCCCATGGCAGGGCAGTGGCCCATTCCAGGTAGTTGCGGGTAACGGCGTATTCGGGCGAACCGGTTTCCAGAATGGCCAGTTTGCCCATTTCTTCATCGATGCGTTTGCGCGCCTGCTCGGGCAGGGTCTTGCCTTCCAGGCGCTGCTCGAACTGCTCCAGGTCGGCACTGCGGTCGTCCTTGGTCAGGCCCAGCTCCTGCTGAATGACCTTGAGCTGTTCCTTGAGGAAGAACTCGCGCTGATGCTCGCCAATCTGGCGGTTCACCTCGGCCGAAATCTCGTTTTGCAGGCGGGCGACTTCGACCTCCTTGCGCAACATGGGCAGCACTTTTTCCATGCGCTTGAGCATGGGCACGCAGTCCAGCACTTCCTGCAACTGGCCGCCGGTAGCCGAGGTCAGCGCGGCGGCGAAGTCGGTGAGCGGCGACGGGTCGTTAGGGCTGAAGCGGTTGAGGTAGTTCTTCAGCTCTTCGCTGTAAAGCGGGTTGAGCGGCAGCAGTTCCTTGATCGCGTTGATCAGGGCCATACCGTAGGCCTTGACCTCGTCGGTAGGCTCGGCGGGCTGGCGCGGGTATTCCACTTCGACCAGATAGGGCGGGCGGTGATGCTTGAGCCAGGTACGGATACGCACCCGGGTCAGGCCTTGGGCCACGAACTGCAGCTTGCCGTTTTCACGGCTGGCATGGTGCACCTTGACCAGCGTGCCGTATTGCGGCAATGCCGAGGTATCGAAGTGGCGGTGGTCTTCTGCCGGCGTGTCCATGAAGAACAGGGCCAGGCAGTGGTCAGGGGACTTGGCGACCAGATCAAGGGTCTCCGCCCAGGGCTCTTCGTTGACGATCACAGGCAGTACCTGGGCCGGGAAGAACGGGCGGTTGTGGATCGGAATCACATAGACCTTGTCCGGCAGTTGTTGGCCGGGCAGGGCGAGGGCGTGGCCGGCTTGGGCCTGGGGGGTGGTGTGCTCGACTTCGCTGTGTTCGTCGGGGTGTTCCGGGAAATCCTGCTGGTCGCTCATGGGGCACCTGCGTGAATGACTATGGTGCTTAGATGGGGCGCAGGGGATTGGGTTTCAAGTTTCAAGCTGCAAGGTGCAAGCTGCAAGCTGCAAGAAAAAAGCGGGACCGCATTGGCCCCGCTTTTACTTGCGGCTTGTAGCTTGTGACTTGCAGCTTATTCAGCCAGTTTGTAAGCGATGATGTAATCGCCCATCCGCGTACCCAGCGAGCCATGCCCGCCCGCGGTCACCAGCACATATTGCTTGCCGTCCTTGCCGGTGTAGGTCATCGGGGTGGCTTGGCCACCCGCTGGCAGGCGGGCTTTCCACAGTTCCTTGCCGTTGTTCACGTCGTAGGCGCGCAGGTACTGGTCGAGGGTCCCGCTGAGGAAACCGACGCCGCCTGCGGTCACGATCGAGCCGCCCATGCTGGGCACGCCAACCGGCAGGCCGATCGGCACGGGTGTGCTGTCACGGGTGGTGCCGTTCTTGTGCTTCCACACGACTTTGTTGGTGAACAGGTCGATGGCGGCCACGTAGCCCCAGGCCGGGGCCTGGCACGGCACGCCCAGGGGCGACATGAACGGGTGCATGGTCACGGCATACGGGGCACCGGTGTTCGGCTGCACGCCGCTGGTTTCGCTTTCGCGCTTGCTGCCCTCGGCAACCTGTTCACGCGGCACCATCTTCGACACGAATGCCATGTAGTTGGGCGAGGTGAACAGCAACTGGCGCACCGGGTCGACCGATACGCTGCCCCAGTTGAATACGCCTACGTTGCCTGGGTAGACCAGCGAGCCCTGCTCCGACGGTGGGGTGTACTGGCCCTCGTAGCGCAGTTCGCGGAACTGGATGCGGCACAGCATCTGGTCGAACGGGGTGGCGCCCCACATGGCTTGTTCGGTCAGTTCCGGGCCCAGCAGGTTGAGGTCGGAACGGGCCTGGGTCGGCGAAGTGTGGTCGCCTTTCACCGCACCTTGCGGGGTGGGGATTTCACGGATCGGCACGATTGGCGTACCGTCGCGGCGGTCGAGCACATACAGGCTACCCTGCTTGGTCGGCACGATGATCGCCGGTTTCACGCCATCGTCGGTCTTCAGGTGCACCAGCGTCGGCTGGCTGCCGACGTCCATGTCCCACAGGTCGTGGTGGGTGAACTGGTAGTTCCAGCGGGCCTTGCCGGTCGCAAGGTCCAGGGCTACCACACCTGCGCTGTACTTCTCGGCGCCTGGGGTGCGGTCAGCGCCCCACTGGTCTGGGGTCTGGTTACCCAGCGGCAGGTAGATCATGCCGAGGTCTTCGTCGACACTGGCGATCGACCACATGTTGGCCGAGTTGCGGCTGTACATCTTGCCGGGGGCCAACGGCTTGGTGTCTTCCGGGTTGTTGCTGTCCCAGTTCCACACCAGGTGGCCGTCGTGCACGTCGTAGGCGCGGATGACGCCAGACGGCTCGTTGGTGGACTCGTTGTCGGTGACATGGCCGCCGATGATCACCAGGTCGCGGGTAATGGCCGCGGGCGAGGTGGAGTAATAGCCGCCGGCGGTGAACGGGCCGATGCCGGTTGTCAGGTCGATCACACCCTGGTTGGCGAAGCCTTCGCAGACCTTGCCGTTGTCGGCGTTGATGGCGATCAGGCGCGCATCTGCGGTGGGCAGATACAGGCGGCGCGGGCAGGCCTGCGCCACGGCTTGGCCGGCGTCGCTGATTTTCGGGGCCGGGCTGCCGTCGCGGCTGACGTAGCGGTTCTCGTCATAATACGAAACCCCGCGGCAGGTCATGTGGGCAAAGCCTTTGAAGGTGCCGGTGGGGCTCTTCACCTGCGGGTCATAGCGCCAGATTTCCGCGCCGGTGTCCGGGTCGAGTGCCAGCAGGCGGCTATGCGCGGTGCAGGCATACAGCATACCGTTGACTTTCAGCGGGGTGTTCTGGTTGGTCAGCTCGACCGGGTCGTTCTCGGTCGGCAGGTCACCGGTGCGGATGCGCCAGGCTTCTTCCAGGCGGTAGGCGTTCTGCGGGGTGATCTGGCGCAGTGGCGAATAACGGTCGCCATGCTCGGTACGGCCATAAGCCTGCCATTCGCCGTCCGGCATGCTCGGCGCGGCGCTGGCCATCTCGCTGCTGTCGCGGCCCAGTTCGCCAAACACCTCACCCGGGTGGGTGAACTGGCTGCCCAGGGCGCAGGCGCCTGCGGCCACCACGGCCACGCTGAGCAGCGCCGTGTTGGCAGTGCTGGCGGGGCCGATCAGCGGGCGGCGTGCCCACGGTAGCAGCAGGACCACGCCGATGGCGAACCAGATGGCCAGGCGCGGCACCAGTTGCCACCAGTCCAGGCCGACTTCGAGCAAGGCCCATACCGTGCTGCCTAGCAGCACCAGGCCGTACAGGCCCAAGGCAATGCGCCGTTGGGCCAGCAGCAGAATGCCCGACAAGGCAAAGCCGATACCGGCAACAAGGTAGTACAGCGAGCCGCCCAGCTGGCTCAACTTGATGCCGCCGGCCAGCAGGGCCAGGCCCATCAGCAACAGCAGCGCGCCAATCAGGCGCGGTAGCCAGCGGCTTCCAGTGTTGGCACCTTCAGTGCTCATTTCAGGTTCTCCGTCACGTCAAAAAAATTCAGAAACTGCTTTGGATCTTCAGGCCACCGACCAGGGCGCCATCAACTTGCGACACGCCGCCGGGATGGCGGATGTACTGCAGGTTCGGGCGGACCGTGAGCCAGTTGGCCACATGAATGCCGTAGTACAGCTCGGCGCTGTATTCCGTGTCTTGCACAGGCAGGAAGCCGGGGTTGTCGTAATCGTCAAGGCCGGCTGCCTGGTTGGCCAGGCGGGCGTTCTTGCGGTAGCCAGGGTTGACGTGCACGCGGGCGAGGGCGAAGCCGATGTCGTCCTTGGCGCGGGCATCGAAAGGCCCTTTGAATACCAGTCCTGCCTGAACATAGTTGTCGATGACATTGGTTTTCTTGTCGTGCATCGTTGCGTTGGCGAATAGGCTCAGGCCACGCGAATGGTCGGAGGCCAGTGCAGTCACCTGCTGCTGGGCGCCGAGCCACACGCCATGCTTGCTCGAGCTGCTGCGGTAGGCGCCGCCGCTCAGGGCTGCCGGCTGGCCGTTGCTGTCCTTGAGAACATCGTGTGCCTTGGCATTACTGTAGTAGTAGCCGGCGCGATATTCCCCTTTCAGGCCTTTGACGCGCGGGCTCCATACCAGTTCGACTGGCATGACCGCACCTTGGGTGCCGCTGCCACTGAGCTTGAAGCCGTTACCTGACTCGAGGTTGGACGGGTTCTGTTCGAACACGCCAACCTGCGCGTACAACGTGGGGCTGAGGTTGTAGCGCACGCGCAGGGCCCATTGGCTGACCGGCCAGTTGTACCAGATGCCACCCACCCAGTTGCCCACCTGCGAGCCGCAGAAGGCCAGGTTCTGGAAGTCACAGGGGAAACTGTTGAAGTCCTCGCCTTCGCCGAAACGGCCGAATTTCACGTCCAGTGCGCCGTCGAAGTACTTCTGCTTGATCCACATTTGCGTCAGCCGCCAGGTTTCACCGCGGCCCCATACTTCCTGGGCCGAGGTAAAGCCACCCACGCGTGGGTCATTGATGCGGTCGTTGCTGATGTTGTCGCCGTGGCGCTCGGTGATGGTCAGTTGCACTTCGGTGTCGTGCCAGCCAAGGATCTTGTCCAGGTCCAGGTGGCTGCCAAAGGTGAACTGGTCGCTGTAGCGCGCGGTACGGTCATGGTCGTAGCCACCGTGCAGGTTGCTGCCCATCTCGCCGGTGTAGCCGAGGGTGAAGTCGTAGCCTTGTTCAAGCAACCGGGTGCGGGTGCCGCCCCAGTCGCCGAGCATCCACGGGGAGTCGTTGGCGAACATTTCGCTGGCGCAGGTGGGGGTCGCCAAGGCAGCAAGGGCGACGCCTATGTAACAGGTTTTGGGCAGTTGGAGCATGAGATAGCGCTATCTTCTGATTATTGAAAAAACGGCAAGCGCATCGAAAGGCGAGGCTTTCAATGGATGTGGCAACGTGGGAGTTCAGTGAAGCGTTTCAGCTTGCGGCGGGGAGGATATAGGGGAAGGCGTCAGAAAAAAAGACAAATTGTCGCAGGTCATTATTGTTCAATTGGTAATAATGTCCGTAGGGCTCTGCTCTGCGCAGTTCCTGCGCCTACCCAGGTGTGGCGCAGTACGTGTAGGAAATGGCTTGCCGGCGATTGGGGCGCAAAGCGCCCCCACCATTTCAAAAGGTGGTACGCAGGCCCACTTCCACACTGCGCCCCGGTGCTGGCGCGATATCGCGCAGAATCGAGCTGGCATAGCGCACGGTCTGGTCGGTCAGGTTCTCACCGCGCACGAACGCCAGCCACTGGCTCTGGCCAACGTCGAAGCGGTAGCCAACACTGGCCCCCAGCGTGGTATAGCCATCGGTGCTGCTTTCGTTGGCCGGCTTGCGGTGCTGAGAGGCGGCGTGCTGCACGTCAACCCGGGCCTGCCAGCGGTCCAGCTCCCAGACCAGGCCACTGTTCAGGCGTAGCGGGGCAATACGGGGCAGCGGCTCGCCGCTGTCAAGGTTCTTGGCCCGGGTGTAGTCACCCGACAATTCCAGGGCAAAGCTGCCATAACGGTTATCGACCAGCTGCCAGCGGTCCT
This sequence comes from Pseudomonas sp. TJI-51, assembly GCF_000190455.2. Classification (NCBI taxonomy): domain Bacteria; kingdom Pseudomonadati; phylum Pseudomonadota; class Gammaproteobacteria; order Pseudomonadales; family Pseudomonadaceae; genus Pseudomonas; species Pseudomonas sp. TJI-51. The sequence goes on along the minus strand of NZ_AEWE02000145.1, from coordinate 9,087 downwards.
GGGCCTCGATGCCGTAGAAGCGTGCCCGCACACCTTGGTACTGGTACTCCGGGAAACCGTCGTCGTGATCATGGTCAGCTTCGTCGTGGTCGTGATCATGCCCGCTTTCGCGCAGGTTGCCGGTGCCGATCAGGCCGATGTAATTGCGGAAGTGGCTGTAGAACAGCCCGACGCTGCCCTTGTGCGTACCGTTGTCGAAGCGTAACGCCAGGTCGGCGGAAATGGCCTTTTCCTTGTTCAGCCTGGCATCACCGACTTCATAGGCACCGGTGGCGACGTGGGCGCCATTGGCATACAGCTCGTAGAAGGTCGGGGCGCGTTCGGTATAGCCAAGGTTGGCCGCCAGCGACCAGACCGGGTCGAGTTGGTACACCGCGCCCGATGACAGGCTGAACGCATTGAAGCTGCTGGCGCTGTTGGCGTCGACGAAGTTCTCGTTGCCTTTGGCATCCGGGGCCACGCGGGTGTGTTCCATGCGTGCGCCCAGGCTCAGGTTCAGGCGCTCGGTCGCTTGCCACTGTTCGAGCATGAACAACGCCAGGCTGTCGGTATCGGTGTGCGGCACGAAGGCCTCTTCGCCCAGGGCAGAGAATTCGTTGCGGCTGACTTGCGCACCGATCACGCCCTCCACAGGCCCGAGCGGCTGGTGGCGGGCTTCGATACGCGCTTCGTAGCCTTTGTTCTTGAACGTGGTGTGAACCTCGCCTTCCTCTATTTCGCTGTGTTCGTAGTCGGTGTAGCCGGCATCGACCTTGACCGAGCTGAACGGGCCGTCGAGGTCGCGCAGTTCGGAGGCGAAGGCGTAGTGGTCCTGTTTCATGTCCAGGCGCACGCCGGATTCGGCCACCGAGCCGTAGTTGCTGTCGTAGCGGCTGTACGACAGGCCGGCGTAACCGTGGTCCCAGTGGTAGGCACCGCCGATGGCGCCGCCATCCTGGCGGCCATCGCTGTTTTCCAGGCGGTGCTTGCTGCCGGGCTCTTCGGCATCGCGCACTTTCGCGCTACGGGCGTAGCCAGGGATGCGCAGGTCATTGAACTGACGGCTGTTGGCATCCAGGTGCAGGGCGAATGTGCCATCGCCGGCTTCTAGCTTGCCGGCGCTGCTGCGGGTCGTGTCGGCGCCACCGTAACGCAGTTCACCGGCGCCGTGAATGCCCTCGATGGGGGCGTCGGGGATGCGGTTATCGAAGGTGTTGACCACGCCGCCAATGGCGTTGCCGCCGTACAACAGTGCGGCAGGGCCGCGCACGATTTCGACACGATCGACGGTCACCGGGTCCAGCGGCACGGCATGGTCGTAGGACAGCGAGGAGGCATCCAGGGCGCCTACGCCGTTGCGCAGGATGCGAATGCGATCGCCATCCAGGCCACGAATGACCGGGCGGCTGGCGCCAGGGCCGAACCAGGTCGAGGCGACACCGGGCTGTTTGTTCAGGGTTTCACCGAGGCTGCCGTGCTGCTGTTGCAGCAGGTTGTCGCCTTCGAGCACGGTGCTGGGCGCGGCCAGTTGGCGGTTGCCCAGCGGGTTGGCCGTGATCACCTGGGGTTCAAGTTCCACCGCGTGGCTGGGCGAAGCGGCCAGCCAGAGCGCGACGGCAAGGGGGGAGAGGCGAAGCGGTGCAGACAACATGAGAGTGGGACGTTCCTTGGCAGATGCTCATATAGTGTTACAACATAACATAACTATTTCAGCACAGAGGTTTCTTCCCTGGCCAGCGTTTTTCTGCGGCCTCGCCGGATCCCACCCGCCACTACACTCGTGTAAGGTGCGCATCTTTCCCACGGAGTACAGCATGAGCACGGCCCAACACAACGCGCTGCACGGCAAGACCCTCGAACAGATCCTTACCGAGCTGGTGGTGCATTACCAATGGCAGGGCTTGGCCGAACGCATTGACGTGCGTTGCTTCAAGAGCAACCCGACGATCAAGTCGAGCCTGACCTTCTTGCGTAAAACCCCTTGGGCGCGGGAAAAGGTCGAGCAGTTGTACGTGAAGCTGCAGCGTCAGGCCTGAACGTGCTGCGGCGACCCTGGCTGACCGTCATGGCGGTGCTGGGCTGGTTCGGCCTGACCGTGCAGGTGTACCTGGTACTGCTGGCGCGTTGGCAGGAGCAGGCCAGCCTGATCGGCGGCCTGATCAACGTGTTTGGCTATTTCACGGTGTTGACCAACACCTTGGTGGCCACGGTGCTCAGTTATGCGGCGTTTGGCCGCGAAGGCCGGGCCAGGCATTTTTTTCTGTCGCCGTCGGTGAGTTCCGCGGTGGCCGCGAGCATTGTGCTGGTAGCGCTGGCCTACAGCGTGTTGCTGCGCCACTTGTGGCAGCCAGAGGGCTGGCAATGGCTGGCCGACGAGTTGCTGCACGACGTGATGCCGGCGCTGTACGCCTTGTACTGGTGGTGTGAGGTGCCCAAGGGCCATTTGCGTCTGCGGCATTTGGCGCTGTGGGCACTCTACCCGGCCGTATACTTTGGCTACGCCTTGTGGCGGGGTAGCGAGATAGGCCTGTACGCCTACCCGTTCATCGATGTGGCGAGGCTGGGGTACGGGCAAGTGCTGCTCAATGCCCTGGGCGTGCTGGCGGGGTTCTGGGGGATCGGGCTGGTGTTGCTGGGGCTGGATCGTTGGCGTGGGGCGCAAAAGTTTGCTTAGCCTGTGCCGACCTCTTCGCGGGCAAGCCCGCTCCTACAGGAATACCGCCGTCTCCAAGGCTGGTGATGTACCTGTGGGAGCGGGCTTGCCCGCGAAGAGGCCGTAACAGGCTGAAGCCGATTATTCGTCGTCCCCAGCCCCGTCGGCCCGCCAGTAAGCCGCGGCTTTCAAAGCATCCTCGGGCACGCCTTTTTCCAGCAGCAGCGCCTTGGCCTGGCGGGTCAGGGTTTTTTCCAGCGCTACCCAGGCGTACAACCGGCCTTGCGGCAAGGTCAGGTTCTGCACCAATGCCAGCAGGTCTTCCTCGTGGCGGCGTACCCAGATCACCTCGACCTGCGCCTTGCTCGGCAGCGGCTGGCGCTCCTGCTCATCCTCGATCTGGATCACCGCCAGCACCTGGCGGCCAGCAGGCAGCTCCTCGAGCCGCCTGCCGATTGCCGGGATGGCCGTTTCATCGCCGATCAGCAAGTAGCTGTCGAACACATCCGGCACCACCAGTGAGGCGCGTGGCCCGGCGATATTCAGGGTTTGGCCGACCGCGGCCTGCGCCGCCCACGTGGAAGCAGGGCCGTCGCCATGCAGGACGAAGTCGATGTCCAACTCGTTGGCCACCAGGTCTATGCGCCGTGGCGTGTATTCACGCATGGTGGGCCGTACGCCACTGTCCTTGCCCAGCTTGCGGGCCTCGATGGCCTGTTGCTGCTCCGGGGTTTCGCCGAACAGCAGCTTGATATGGTCGTCGCTGCCCAAGCTGGTGAAGCCTTGCAGTTCAGCCCCGCCCAACGTGATACGGCGCATGCGCGGGGTAAGCTCGGTGACCCGCAGCACCTGCAGGCAGCGCTGGCGAATCTCATGGTTGACGCGGTGAATGCTGTTAGTCATGGAGCGCCTCCGTAGCAGCGCCGGCCGGCCCGGAAGCGATGGCTTTGGCGGTGTGGTTGAGCAGGTCGCGAACCCTGTCGATTTCTTCAGGTGTCCAGCGGCCGCTGTGCATGTGCAGCGCATGGCGCAGGTTGCCCACCGCTTCGTGAATTTCAGGCGGGCGATCGTGGCCGCGCAAGGCGCGCTTGCTGACTTCGATGCGCATGCGCACGCCGTCCAGCGCCACCGCCTGGTCCGCCAGTGCACCGCGGCCGGCCTCGGTGATGGCATACAGGCGCTTGCTGCCCTGCACCTGGCCGCTGATCAGCTCGGCTTCTTCAAGAAAATTCAGCGTGGGGTAGATCACCCCGGGGCTCGGGCTGTAACTGCCTTCGAACAGGTTCTCGATCTGGCGGATCAGGTCGTAGCCATGGCCGGGCTGGCTTGCGAGCAAGTCGAGCATGAGCAACTTGAGGTCACCGGGGGCAAATACACGGGGGCCGCGTTCGCCGCGCCCGGGGCGCCGTTCGAAGGGGTCATGGGGGGTAAGTTCACGCATGGGAATAGGGGCTCCTTCTTTGCGATATATCGTAAGATATTACTCAAGATATATCTAAAGACAAGCCCTCAATTGCTGATGATTCTCATCTAATTGTTCGATTCGTCCGCTTTCGTGGTCGAGTTGGCGGCCACTTCCGGCGGCTTGCACGCGTTCGGATTGCCCGGCTGCAGGTATGGCATGAGGATCGGTGCCATGCCCTTGAGTACCTGCACCGGCAGCGCCGAAGTGAACTTGAATGCCTCTGCCGAACGCCCTGGCACGAACGCGGTCAAGGTGCCGAAGTGGTTTTCGCCCAGGAAGAACACGAAGGTGGCGGTGCGGTTGAGCGACCGCGAGCCGATCAGCCGGCCGCCGGCGCCAAAGCTTTCAATGCGGTTGTCACCGGTACCGGTTTTGCCGCCCATTACCAGGGGCGTGCCGTCCTGCAGCTTGAAACTGCCGGAAATGCGCCGCGCGGTGCCGGCATCGACCACCTGCGACATGGCACCTTTGAGGGCGCGTGCTACCTCGACCGGCAGAATCCGCACCCCCCGGTCCGGGTCGCTGATCAGTTTGGTTTCGTAGGGGGTGTTGGCGGCAAAATGCAGGGTGTCGATGCGCAGTGTGGGCAGGCGGATGCCATCGTTCTGGATGATCCCAACCAGCTCCGAGAGGGCGGCAGGGCGGTCGCCCGAGCTGCCGATGGCGGTCGCCAGCGACGGCACCAGGTGGTCGAACGGGTAGCCCACGCGCTTCCAGCGCTGGTGGATGTCGAGGAACGCTTCGATTTCCACCATGGTGCGAATGCGGCTGTCGCGAGCGCCCTGGTGGCGGCTCTTGAACAGCCAGCCGTAGACCTCCTGGCGCTCGAAGCGGCTGGCGTTGACCATCTCGCTCAAGGTCGAACTGGGGTTCTTCAGCAGGTAGCCGAGCAGCCACAGGTCCAAGGGGTGGACCTTGGCAATGTAACCCTGGTCGGGCAGGTCGTACTTGCCCGGGCCATAGGCTTCGTACATCTCGGCCAGGCGGCCATCGCTGAGTTTGCCCAGGGCGCTCTTGTCACCCTTGAGGTGAGCGCGGACAAAGGCATTGAACGTTTGCTGGCCCGCTTCGGGGAACAGGTAGCGGTGCACGGCGGCCAACCGTTGCGGGGTCACGCGCATGCTGTCGAGGAAGGTATCCAGGCGCTGTTGCGAGGTCTTGCGCTGGTATTTCTTCCAGAAGCGCATCAGGTAGTTGGTGCCTTCCTTGTCGGCAAAGCGCGCCAGGTACTCCTGGCGACGCGGGTCGGCGTCATCCTTGAGCAGCGGTACGCGGTTGTAGGGCTGCTGGTAGGTCACATAGCGCACCAGGTCGCGCATCAGGCGGATGAAGGGCAAGTTGATCGACTCGCGCAGGGCATCCTTGAGCGTGGGGTTGCGGCTGTTGTCCTCCTTGCGGAAGTTGTTGAACACATGCATGCCGCCGCCGGTGAAAAACGCCTCGCCGGTGCTGGCCGAGTACTTGCGCTCCAGGGCGGCGTCGAGCATGGCATCCAGGCTCTGGTTCTTGCTGTTCTGCGCCAGCCAATCCAGTGACCATTGGGTGATGCGGTCAAGCTCGGCGACGTCGACCTTTTTCAGCTCGGCGACAGGCTTGCCGGCGTACTTGTCGTGCAGTTCGGCAATGATCTCCAGGTAGGTCGTCAGTACCCGCAACTTCGCCGTGGAGCCCAGCTCCAGCTTGCTGCCTTCGTTGATGTCGAATGGCTGGTCGGTACTGTCGGTCTGCACCCTGACCCGCGAGCCATCGGCGGTGCGTTCGAACAGGGTGAAGCTGTAGCTCACCTGGTCGGTGGTCTTGGCGGTGAGCAGGCGCTCGCCGATCAGGCCGATCTGCGCAGCGAAAGCCGGGTCGGCAAGGTTTTTCAGGTATTGGCTGACCTGCAATTGCAGGTCGGCCTGCAGGGTGCTGGTAGCCGATACATCGAGGCGGTCGAGGTCGTACAGCGGGCGGTTGAGCATGGCCGCCAGGCGGTTGCGCGCCAGGCTGATACCCTTGTTGGTGACGATGGGCACGATGGTCGGTTGCGCCACCCAGTCGCGGTACACCGCCTTGCTGGCCAGCGCTGCGTCGGCCAGTGGCTGATCGATGACCTTGTTGGCGGCGAGCACGCGGATGTGCGAATCGGTCAGCTCGGCCAGTTCCACCCGGCCTTTGGACAAGTAATGCGAGGGCCGCCGCTGGGCAATCATCAGCGACAGCACCTGGCGCAGGGCCAGGCCGCGCGCCGCCATGCTTTGCGGGTCGGTGGCGGTGGACGTCAGCGCCTGGTTGACCTGGTCGAAGTCGGCGCCGTACCACACCCGCAACCCCTCGGCCATGCCGTGCACCTCGCCGTGGCCAGGCACGGCCGACAGTGGCACGCTATTGAGGTAGTCACGCACGATGCGTTTGCGCGCCTCGGTGGTGTCGGGGCCGCCCTGGTACGCGCGCACGCTGGCCGAAATCATCTGGCGGATCTTCTCGGCCCCCGATACGGTCAGGCCATCTGGGGAGTGGCGATACTTTTCCAATTGCGTGGCCAGGGTGCTGCCACCCGCCGACTGGCCGGGCAGCGCCAGGTACTTGGCCACCTGGCTGTAGGCGGCCTTGGCGAAGCGCGGCCAGTCCACGGCCGGGTTGTTGCGCGGGTCTTGGGTGTCGAGCAGGTCGCGGTTCTCGATGAACAGCAGACTATTGACCATCACGGGCGGGATGGCGGCGAAGTCGGGGTACAGGTGCTGCGGGTAGTTGTACTGGTAGAGCGTGTCGCCACGGCAGTCGGTGATCGACAGGCCCGCCTGGATCTTCTCGATATAGGGCACGAACAGCCCATGCTCGACGTAGTTCATCAACGCCGGGGAAAACCTGACCTGTTCGCTGATCAGGTAGTCGCGCTTGAGCAGGCGCGGCAGAAACTCACCCAGGGCACTGTAGCCCAGGCGTTTGTCGAACGGCCCGTCACCGGGGTAGACGATGGCGTCGCTGGGGCCGGGCTGCAGCGAGTAGGTGAGGGTGCTGGCGAGCTTGCTGAACTCCCGCGACTGCAACTCGGACGTGCGAAATTCGTCGTAGGCGGCGAAGCCGACAGCCACCAGCGCCACCAGCACGATGAGGATGATCAGCCGCCACCATAGCCGACGCTGCCGGGGGGGCTTGCGTTGTGGCGTCTCGGCCGGCGGTGTCTCGGGTGCTTCCGTCCTGCTTGGTTCCGATTGCCACAGTGCGCCCATAATCTTCAATCCGGCCAGGTATTTTCGTCTTGCTTGCCTGAAGCTTAGACGGTGAGCGGGTAGGCGGAAACATTTGTCGGCGCTGATCAAGGTACCGGGGGCTCCGGAGAACTCGCTGATTATTCATGGATATACAGCGAAAACCCCTTCAGCGGTCTTCCTATACTGCTCGCCCCTTCGCCCTGCCGGGTTGCGCTGACCCGGCACGCAGGCCAGCCCAAAAGGCCAGCTTGGCAAGCCAAGGCCACGCCTATCGGCGTGGCGGGTGCTGCACGAAGGCAAATCCAATAACAAAATGAGGTTGAATCGCTATGCCAGTCGGCAACCACCCTGCCCATGGCCAGCCCACCCAAGGCGGCCCGCTCAAGCGTGAACTGGGCGAACGGCATATCCGTCTGATGGCGCTGGGCGCCTGTATCGGTGTCGGTCTTTTCCTAGGCTCGGCCAAGGCCATCGAAATGGCCGGCCCGGCCATCATGCTGTCCTACATCATCGGTGGCCTGGCCATTCTGGTGATCATGCGCGCCCTTGGTGAAATGGCCGTGCACAACCCTGTCGCCGGCTCGTTCAGCCGCTATGCGCAGGACTACCTCGGCCCGCTGGCGGGCTTTCTCACTGGCTGGAACTACTGGTTCCTGTGGCTGGTGACCTGTGTTGCGGAAATTACCGCGGTAGCCATCTACATGGGGATCTGGTTCCCCGACGTGCCCCGCTGGATCTGGGCCCTGGCGGCGCTGGGCAGCATGGGGGCGGTCAACCTGGTAGCGGTCAAGGCCTTCGGCGAATTCGAGTTCTGGTTCGCCCTGATCAAGATCGTCACCATCATCGCCATGGTGCTGGGCGGCGTCGGCATCATTGCCTTCGGCCTGGGCAATGACGGTGTGGCCGTGGGCATCGCCAACCTGTGGAGCAACGGCGGCTTCATGCCCAATGGCGTGACCGGCGTGCTGATGTCGCTGCAGATGGTGATGTTCGCCTACCTGGGCGTGGAAATGATCGGTTTGACTGCCGGTGAAGCCCGTAACCCGCAAAGAACCATTCCGCAGGCCATCGGCTCGGTGTTCTGGCGCATCCTGCTGTTCTATGTCGGTGCGTTGTTCGTGATTCTGTCGATCTACCCGTGGAACGAAATTGGCAGCCAGGGCAGCCCGTTCGTCATGACCTTCGAGCGCCTGGGCATCAAGACCGCCGCGGGCATCATCAACTTCGTGGTCATCACCGCGGCACTGTCCTCATGCAATGGCGGCATCTTCAGCACCGGGCGCATGCTCTATAGCCTGGCGCAGAACGGCCAAGCCCCGGCGGCCTTTGCCCGTACCTCGAACAACGGGGTACCGCGCAATGCGCTGCTGCTGTCCATCGGCGCGCTCCTGCTGGGTGTGCTGGCCAACTACCTGGTGCCGGAGAAGGTCTTCGTCTGGGTGACGTCGATTGCCACCTTTGGCGCGATCTGGACCTGGGTGATGATCCTGCTGGCACAGTTGAAATTCCGTGCCGGCCTTACCCCTGCCCAGCGCCAGGGGCTGAAGTACCGCATGTGGTTGTGGCCGCTGAGCTCTTACCTGGCATTGGCGTTCCTGGTGCTGGTGGTGGGACTGATGGCGTACTTCGAGGACACCCGGGTGGCGCTGTACATCGGCCCGGCATTCCTGGTGCTGTTGACCGTGCTGTACCACGTGTTCCGGTTGGCACCCAAAAACGTGCAGGGTACGGCCAGTACCGCTTCCTGACCTGAGTTGGCCGGGGCCGCGCTGCGGCCCATCGTCGGCAAGCCAACT
>NZ_AEWE02000144.1:0-12993 GCF_000190455.2 Pseudomonas sp. TJI-51 | reverse complement strand
TACGGCGAGTTTGATGCCGGGGTGCCGAAGAAGTTTGTGATCGACCCGCACAAGATGTGGGGCGCGGCGTGATACCGTGATGTAGTGAAGAGCCCCTCATCACGAGGGGCTTTTTCTTGGGTGACTGGCTGAGCCTTGCACGGCAAGCACCGAGCCCATCTGATCGGTTGCCAGCGGGCCGCCGGCTTTGGTGTCGTCTGTACTCAGCTCTGCCAGCGGTTGTTCCGCATTACGTAAGATTGCGCGATGGTGAGCGCCCTTTTTCACTGTGACGAGCTTGTCGCCCTGGTAGAAGAACAGCGTACTGTTTGATGCTTTGCTCATTGTTCAAGTCCCTACCGTGCTGGATGAATGGAGGTCGCTTGAAACCCATTGTGAACAGCGGCAGGGATTTTGATACTGGCAGAACTACTAGTTTTACAGCCTCACACGAAACCTGTGGGAGCGGGCGTGCCCGCGAAGAGGCCAGCCCTGCCAACCCATCACTCAGCGCATCATCCCCAACTCAGCATCATCCATCAGCGCCTTGGCCAACGCGCTCAGGTAATGTGAAGCCCAGAGCAACTGCGGTTTGTTGTCCATCAGGCCGTCAATGGTCAAATCCCGCACATAGCCCATCAGTTCCGAGGCTTGCTCTCGTGCATCCTGGCAAGGGATGCCTGAGGCGATGCAGAACAACGCGTGGGTCTTGTTTTCGCCTTGGTAAAACATGGTTTTGCCAACGGTGGTATTGGGTTTGGTGTTTTCTGTTGTCATTGTTTATTCCCTTGAACTTAGCTGCGCCTGTTCCGGCCTCTTCGCGGGTGAACCCGCTCCCCCAGGTCAGGTTCGTCACAGGCGCAAAGCCGAGCGCAAAATCCCTGTGGGAGCGGCTTTAGCCGCGAAGAGGCCAGCTCAGGCAACGCAAGGCTTGAAGCCCTTAATGCAACGTCCGCGGCTCAGAAGGCAACTGGGCCTGGATCAAGGCTGCTTCAAGCAGCGCTCGCAACGCCTCGAGTTCATGCATCGTCGCCATGATCAGTACCGAGCCTGGCGACTTGGGCTGCAGCAGCACCGCCTGCTGCGCGACCGTTTGCGCGCACAGGGCGTACTCCGCGGCCTGGATGAGTGTGTCTTCTAGGGAATGGTAAGTGTGGGGTGGATCGGGGACGATCTTAAGCATGATGGAACACCTTAAATGGAGGCCATCACCATCTGCTGTCAAACAATTGGTGGCAGCGGTACATGGGTTGACAGACCGGTAGGTGAACCAAAACCCGGCGCACACAAAGTGCCCCATGCACAGCTGCCATAACAGCGAAGCCATGTGATTCATACCAAGGCGGCCTGTCAAAGCCGGTCGCTGATTTCGCAGCGACCGCCCGAGACTAGAGCCCAACCCAGATCATCGCAATGGCTTGTGCGACTCGGGACTGTAATTCAGAAACGTCCTACAGGTAAGTGGAAAAAACGGAATAGGTTGTCGAGATAGGCACGCTGCAATACTGGTGGGGCAGGGCCTAAATCAGTTTGATTTTTGTTGCCCGGCGCCACGATGGGGCCCATGCAGTGCTGCCATAAAAGTGAACCATGTGAGTCACTGCCCCGTCGTTTTCATGTAGAAACTTAACAATTTTTATCAACGCCGGCGAGTCGAAATATTTTGTTCGGATACGTTGGTTCTGTAATTTTTGTCGTCATATGGGTCGTCACGAGTTCTTGTTGGACTGGCCCAGTTTCCTTCTTTTCTGGTATTGCCTTGTGGGGTATAGGCAGGTTTTGGGGCTGCGTCTAATGCTTGCTTGGCAGCTGTAAGGTGGGGGAATAGATACCTGTGGCCTTTGTCTTGATATTTGTTTACTCCTTCTGCCTTTCTTTCGCTTCTTTTATAAATTTTTTCAAGTTGTCTTGCGGTCTTGTTAATCGTAGGCTGTATTGGCTTTCCTCGGTTACGCCTTTCCTCAATTAAGTCGTTGAGGGATTCGGTTTTGTTTATTATTTCATTTTTTTTGTCTGCTATGATGCCAAGGCGTTGGTCTTTTTTTGTTTGGGTATTACGAAACCACGTTCTAGGCTTAAAGATAGACCACATGCCCGTTTCGTCTTTTCGATTCATGGGGTCATTCAGGCAGTACGTGAAAGCGTTTATCCCGCCTCTGCCAAATGGGCTTCCAGCATTGTCCGGGGCGATGAATCGTCCAATTTCAGTGCTGAATCCACGGTGTCCTTGGCCTAGAAGATAAAGGTGCATGTTTTCCAGCATGAACTCGCCGTTGTATCCTATAGCTGCGAATTCTGCTGGTAGTTTGTGGTTGTATCCAAAGGCGGTGTAGCTGTGATTGATTTGCATATCGTCAGGCGTTCTCACGATAAGCACTGAGCCCATTTCATCTGTTGCGAGAAGCTTGGTGCTGCTTGCTTCTTTTTCAGATAATTCAGCAAGCGGGAGCGCTTCAATTCGCAGCATTGAACGCTTTTGATCGTTTCCAATGACAGTCGTTAGTTTGCTGGTCTGGTAGAAATATTTGGCGATACCAGGACTGATTTTCATCGGCGTGCTCCCGTTTCTGCAGTAGGCCCCAAAAATGTATGAGGTGGGTACTGCGATTATCTTGAGTACTTTGAGCAATTGGCTACTGGCAGAAATATCAGGTGTGCGCCTGTCTGGGCTCGGAACAATCACTCAGATTTCCAGTCAAATCCGCTGTTTCCCAGGCCATGCCGGCCAACGAGGTCCCTCCCGATGAAAGTACTCACCCTGGCAACCCTGATGACCCTGGCCGCAAGCCCGGTGTTCGCCTTCAACCTCAGCGACGCCGCCAACGCCGTATCCGCCATGCAAAACCAGCAACAGCAAGGCCAGGTACAGGCGCCCCAGGCGCAGGCCGATTTGCTCAACACCCTGGGCAGCCAGTTGAACATCACCCCCGAGCAGGCCGTGGGCGGGGCGGGGGCGATGTTGGGTTTGGCACGCAACAGCCTGAGCAGCGAGGACTATGGCCAGCTGACCAAGGCGGTACCGGGCCTGGACCTGTTGTCGGGCGCCAATGCCCTGGGCGGGCTAAGTGGCTTGGGGGATTTGCTGGGCAGCAACAAGGGTAGCCAGTCGGCCTTGGACAAGGCATTGGGTAACGACGTGCAGAACCGTAGCGACCTGGACAATGCCTTCAAGGCCCTGGGCATGGATACCGGGATGATCGGGCAGTTCGCGCCGTTGTTGCTGCAGTACCTTGGGCAGCAGGGTATAGCCGGTTCGTTATTGCAGAACTTGGGGGCCTTGTGGGCGACTCCGGCGCCCGCAGCCACGCCGTCTGTATAAGCTTCGTACTACCAGCGGATCTCTTGCAGGCGTTTTTGAATTCGTTCTTTTTCATTCTGCACTTGTTTAACGGTGTTATTGAGCGAACTAAGTCGGCGTAGATATGCATAGATGAGGTTGTGGTTTTTATAGTTCAGCCGGGTGGTAGTAGCCCAAAGATGCTGGATGTCACTGTTCACTATTTCGTAGAGGCTGTGCAGGCGCTCCAGTCTGCTGGTAAGCATTGTCCGCTCGTGGTATCGCCCGTGGCGTTCATTCTTAAAGATGGTGTCAGTGGCAAAACTGACGTTTTTTTTCTTCTGACTGGTTTTGACCGCATTGGCTACGCGTTGCTGAGGGGGCTGGTTGGCGTTACTGACCTTCTGGTACCGGGTCTGTGAAACGGCCTTAAGCTGTGCTTTGCCTTTCCGCAGTAGCGCTGCACTCGGCGACTGCCCAGTGTCGTCCAGGTAGTTTATGGGATCATTAACGCAATACGCATAGGCATTGAGCCCCCCCTCGGAAAATGGGCTGCGGTCATCGGGCGCCTGAAAGCGCTGGAGTGCCGGGCTGTAGCAGCGGTATCCCTGGCCTAATACATACGTGCGGGAGCGCGCCTCATACTGCTCTCCATTGAAGCCAAGCATGGATGCCGGCCTTGCTTGATTTTGATAATGACCGTAGGGGCAATAGGCACGTAGAGCTACTGACACAGGCTTGGCCTCGCAAGACGGTAAGCTTGAGTCTTTAGTTTCCCGACGTCAGGTACAACTAGCAGAATTACTAGTACACGCAGTGAGCACCGACCCGGTCTGGACGGGCGGTGCGGCCCTTCGCGACTCAGGTCGCACCTACAAAACGCAAAGTTGCATTGCGGCAGGTCAGGCGGCTTCGCTGAAGTCCACCAGGCGCACCGGGCGGCGGAAGCCCGCGGTCAGTACCGCCAGGTAAGCCAGGCCCAAGGCAAACCAGCACAGCCCGATCACCAACGTCAGTGCCGACAGGCTGGTCCACAGCCACAGGGTCAGCGCCAGGCCCACCAGCGGCACCAGACCGTAGCACAGCAGCCCCTTGAAGTTGCGCTGCGCCCCGTCATCCATCAGGTGGGTCTTCACCACCGCCAGGTTCACCGCCGAAAACGCCACCAGTGCCCCAAAGCTGATCAGCGAGGCCAGGGTAGCCAGGTCGATCACCAACGCCAGCAGCGAAAACGCCGACACCAGCAAAATGGCGAACACCGGGGTACCGAACCGTGGCGACAGGTAACCGAAGCTGCGCCGCGGCAGCACGTTGTCACGGCCCATGGTGAACAGGATGCGCGACACTGCCGCCTGCGAGGCCAGCGCCGAGCCCAGGCTGCCGGCAACAAAAGCTGCGGTGAAGAAGTTGGCCAGGAACTGCCCACCCGCCTTGAACATCACCTCGTTGGCCGCCGCATCGGCATTGGCGAAGGTGGTGCCCGGCATGACCAGCTGGCTGACATAGGCCAGTACGGTGAACAGTACGCCAGCGAACAGGGTGGTGAGGATGATCGCCCGTGGCACGTCGCGGCGGGCATCGCGGCATTCTTCAGCCAGGGTCGAAACGGCATCGAAGCCGAGGAACGACAGGCACAACACCGCCGCACCGGCCATCAGCGCGCCAAAGCCTGGTTGTGAGCCGTCACCCAGCAGCGGCGACAGCAGGTCGAGCGGCTGGCCGGCCAGCGTTTGGCATGACAGCGCCACGAATACCACGATGAAGACGATCTGCGCGCCGACGATCAGGTTGCTGGTTTTGGCCACCGAATGGATGCCGACCACGTTGAGCACGGTAACCAGGGCGATCGAGGCCAGCGCAATGGACCACGCCGGGATGGCCGGGAAGGCGATATTGAGGAACAAGCCGATCAACAGGTAGTTGATCATCGGCAGGAACAGATAGTCGAGCAGCAACGACCAGCCCGCGAGGAAGCCGATGTTGGGGCCGAAAGCCATGTTGGTGTAGGAGTACGCCGAGCCTGCCACTGGGAAACGCTTGACCATGAAGCTGTAGGACGCGGCGGTGAACAGCATGGCCACCAGGGTAACCATGTAGGCGCTGGCGGTGCGGCCGCCGGTCAGCTCTGTCACGATGCCATAGGTGGTGAAGATGGTCAGCGGGACCATGTACACCAGGCCGAAGAACACCAGGGCCGGAAGGCCGAGAACACGGCGAAGCTGAGCGGAGTTGAAGCTGGGTGGGTTGGCCATCGATCGATCCAGAGCGTTTTTTTAGTTGTGCTTTGGTCGATTTTTATCCACTTAGGTGGGGGATGACAAAAAAGTAATCCTTATGTTGATTATTAGCCTGGGTTTTAATCGGATTGTTGGGCTACCTGAGCGGGCCGCGGGTGGCAGCGCAAGCTCGAAGGTAGCACCACCCTGTGAGGTGCGGGTTCACCCGCGAAGAGGCCCCATCAGGCGGTAAAGACCTCAGCCCATCTCCCCCCGCAGTTGCTCGATCCGCTGGTCCTTGTCCAACCACAACTGGTTCACCCAGGCCTGCACGGTCTGGCGGAATTCAGGATCGTTCTCGTAATCCCCCGCCCACAATCCAGGGTCCAGCTCACGCACCTGAATGTCGATAATCACCCGGCTAATGCTGCCATTGAGCAAATCCCAGAACCCCGGCGCCTTGTTGCCTGGGTACACGATGGTCACGTCCAGCAGCGCATCGAGCTGATCACCCAGCGCCGCCAGCACGAACGCCACGCCACCGGCCTTGGGCTTGAGCAGGTAACGGTATGGCGACTGTTGCGCCTGGCGCTTGGCGTCGCTGAAGCGCGTGCCTTCGAGGTAGTTGACCACGGTCACCGGCTGGCGCTTGAACAGCTCGCAGGCGGCCTTGGTGATCTCCAGGTCCTTGCCCTTCAGCTCGGGGTGCTTGGCCAGAAAGGCCTTGCTGTAGCGCTTCATGAACGGGTAATCCAGCCCCCACCAGGCCAGCCCCAGCAGCGGTACCCAGATCAGCTCTTTTTTCAGGAAGAACTTGAAGAACGGCGTGCGCCGGTTGAGGCTTTCGATCAGGGCCGGAATGTCCACCCAGGACTGGTGGTTGCTCACCGCCAGATAGGAAGTGTCCTTGCGCAGGTTCTCGACGCCGCGGATGTCCCACTGGGTGGGGATGCACAGGGCAAAGATGGCCTTGTCGATTTCCGACCAGGTTTCGGCCACCCACATCACCGCCCACGAGGCATAGTCACGGCCACGGCCCGGCAACACCAGTTTGAGCAGGGCGAAGACCAGCAGTGGGCAGATCAGCACCAAGGTGTTGAGCAGCAGCAGGGTGGTCGTAAGAATGCCGGTAAGCAGGCGACGCATAAGGAAACTCTTGTTGTATGAAGTTGGCAGGGCGCAATGATAAGCAGCGCCGGGGCCTACGCCAAATGTCCAATGCCCGGCGGCAGGAACAAATGTTTCACAACATGTTGGATAACCTTGTGACAACGAACCTATCCTGCCAGTGCAGTCTAAGCACTGACCTCTTTGAAGGAAGCCTGCCTGTGAAACCTTTGCTTGCCCTGTTGTCGTTGTTGTCACTGCCGGTAATGGCCGCCGACCCTACCCTCTACGGCCGCTACGAGAACATCGCCCTGCCCGAGCTGGGCGAAACGTTGAAAGCCAAGATGGATACCGGCGCCTTTACCGCCTCGCTGTCGGCCAAGGATATCGAGTTGTTCACCCGCGATGGCGATGAGTGGGTGCGCTTTCGCCTGGCGACCAAGGACGCCGATGGCAAAGTTTACGAGCACAAGGTCTCGCGTATCAGCAAGATCAAAGGGCGGGCCGATGAGGAAGACGAAGGGGATACGCCGGAAGTTTCCAAGCGCCCGGTGGTCGACCTGCAGTTGTGCCTGGGTGACGTGAAACGCACTGTTGAAGTGAACCTGGTGGACCGCAGCAACTTCAACTACCCGCTGTTGATTGGCTCCAAGGCGCTGCGCGAGTTCAAGGCGGCGGTCAACCCGGCGAAGAAATTTACTGCTGGCAAGCCAGACTGCTGATACGTAGCTTGAGGAAGGGCAAACAGGTCGGGCGCTGATTGGGTCAGGATTGGGCAGTTGTTTCCTGTGGGACCCCGGTGAGGCATTCGCGGGCATGCCCGCTCCCACAGGTACTGCACAGCTCTCGAATACTGTGATGTCCCTGTGGGAGCGGGCGTGCCCGCGAAGAGGCCCTTCAGGCCTGCGGAGAAGTGGCGACCATCGACGGCCGCTTGCTCACCTCGGCATACCACGCGGCCAGCCCGGGCTGGTGCTCGCGCCAGCCGAACTCGGGCTGACGCAGGTCCAGATACCCCAGCGCACAGGCCACGCCAATCGCTGCCAGGTCGAACCCGGACATCAGCTCAGGCAAATGCTCCTGCTCCAGGTTGGCCAGGCTACGGCGAATCTTGTCGCCCTGCGCCTGCAGCCAACCGTCCCAGCGCTTGTCTTCAGGCCGCAGGAAGCTTTCATAACGGCACGATACCGCTGCATCCAGGATCGCATCGGCCTGCGACACCATCGTCAGGCGCCGCCAGCGTGCTGAGCCTTCGCGTGGCAGCAGCGGCAAGCCGACGTGCTGCTGGTCCAGGTACTCGCAGATCACCCGGCTGTCGTGCAGCACGGTGCCGTCCTCCAGGCGCAGCGCCGGGATCTTGCCGATCGGGTTGTCCTGGTTCAGCTGCTGGTCGCCGCTCACCGGGCTGATGTTGACCGGCTGCAGTTGCACCCGCTGCAACTGGCCGGTTTCGTGCAGCACAACCATCACCTTGCGCACGAACGGCGACAAGGGCGAGTGGAACAGCGTCATCGTGCTCATGCTTCAGTTACCTTGCAGGCTGGGTGGCAGGCACACGCCGGTGCCGCCGATGCCGCAGTAGCCGTCCGGGTTCTTGGCCAGGTACTGCTGGTGGTAGGCCTCGGCGAAGTACACCGTCGGTGCCTGGTCGATTTCGGTGGTGATTTCGCCGAACCCGGCCTTGTTCAGCTCGGCCTGGAAGGCGTCACGGCTGGCCTTGGCCTGTTCCAGCTGTTCCGGGCTGGTGCAGTAGATGGCCGAGCGGTATTGGGTGCCGACATCGTTACCCTGGCGCATGCCCTGGGTCGGGTTGTGCAGCTCCCAGAACATCGCCAGCAGTTCGCGGTAGCTGACCTTGTCCTTGTCGAACACCACCAGCACCACTTCGGTGTGGCCGGTCAGGCCCGAGCAAACCTCTTCGTAAGTTGGGTTCGGGGTGAAGCCGCCGGCATAGCCCACCACGGTGCTGACCACACCTTCGCGCTGCCAGAAGCGGCGCTCTGCGCCCCAGAAGCAGCCTAGGCCGAAGATGGCGAAGTCGATGCTGCCTTCGAAGAACGGGCCGAGCAGTGGGGTGTCCTTGAAGACGTAGTGGAACTCGGGCAGGCTCATTGGCGTTTCGCGGCCAGGCAGGGCCTGTTCCGCGGTAGGCATGACGTTTTTGTTCACCAGGATTTCCGAACGCAGGACCATGGCCGTTCCTCTGTGTTTAATCAGTTGGATAGGTGTTGGGGCTTTCGCGGGCATGCCCGTTCCCACAGGATCTGAACGTTGTGGGGAGCCTGTGGGAGCGGGCGTGCCCGCGAAGGGGCCCGAATGGCTTCTATAGTGCCCGAGGTTTACGCCGCTGTCAGGCCACCGGTCCACGCGGATAGCGCTTCAACCGCTCGGCCAGCTCGCGCCCCGGGATCGGCCGGTCGAACAGGTAGCCCTGGCCCACATCACACCGGTGCCTGCGCAAGAATGCCAGCTGCTCCGGGGTTTCGATGCCCTCGGCCACCACCTTCAGCTTCAGGTTGTGGGCCATGGCGATCACCGCCGAGGTGATTTCCATGTCGTCCTGGTTGTCGGGGATCTCGTTGATGAAGCTACGGTCGATCTTGAGGATGTCGATTGGAAACTTCTTGAGGTAGCTCAGCGACGAGTAGCCGGTGCCAAAGTCGTCCATGGCCAGGGTCAGCCCCAGGGCCTTGAGTTCCTCCAGCTGGCGGTGGGTGTCTTCGCTGGCTTCCAGCAGCAAGCCTTCGGTCAGCTCCAGCTCCAGCAGGTGCGGGGGCAGGGCTTCTTCCTTGAGGATGCTGCTGATCGACGCCACCAGGTCCGGGTCGGAGAACTGCTTGGGCGACAGGTTGATGGCCACATGCAGGTTGCCCATGCCACCGGCGCGCAATTCCTGGCTCATGCGGCAGGACTGGCGCACGACCCACTTGCCAATGGGGATGATCAGGCCGGTTTCCTCGGCCACGCTGATGAACTGGTCTGGGCGGATCATGCCGCGCTCGGGGTGGTTCCAGCGCAGCAGCGCCTCCAGGCCCAGCAGGCGACCGCTGCGCAGGCACAGCTTGGGCTGGTAGAACACCTCCAGCTCGTTCTGGGTCAGTGCGCGCCGCAGGTTGTTCTCGACGAACAGCTTGTAGCTGGCCTCGGCATTGAGCACTTCGGTGAACACCTGCACCTGGTGCTTGCCGTTGGCCTTGGCCTTGTGCAGCGCCAGGCCGGCGTTTTTCATCAGGCTGGCCGGGTCGCTGCCGTGCAAGGGTGCATAGGCCAGGCCGACCGAGGCGGTAACGTTGATCAACTGGTTGTCGACGAACATCGGCTTGTCGAGGGTGCGCAGCAACTGCAAGGCCACGCCCTGGCCATCTTCCAGGATGGTGTTGTCCAGCAGCACGGCGAACTCGTTGCTGGCAAAGCGTGCCAGGATACCGCCGCTGTGCAGGCTGTTGCGCAGGCGCCGGGCCAGGCTGATGAGCAGCTTGTCGCCGGTCTGATGGCCAAGGCTGTCGTTGATGCGCTTGAAGTTGTCGATGTCTACCAGCAGCAGGCACATCGAGTGTTCGCCGTCGCGGGCAAAGCGCTCATCCAGGCTGCGAATGAACGCCGGGCGGTTGCCCAGGTTGGTCAGGTTGTCGGTGTACGCCAGGCGTTCGATGCGCTGCTGCGCCAGTTTGGTCTGGGTGATGTCTTCATAGATGCCGATGTAGTGGGTCAGCTCACGGTTGTCGCCGTACACCTTGGAAATCGACAGCTGCCCCCAGTAGGGCTCGAGGTTCTTGCGCCGGCTCTTGAATTCGCCTTGCCAGCTGTTGCCCATGGCCAGGCTCGACGGTGAGTCGAACAACAACTCATTGAGGTTTTCCAGCGCCGGCAGCTCGCCGAGGTGGCGGCCTTGTACTTCGTCGGTGCTGTACTGGGTAATGGCGGTAAAGCTTGGGTTGACGTACTCCACCCGGCCATCGCGGTTGACCAGCAGGAACGCGCTGGCGCTTTGTTCGACCGCACGCTGGAACAGGTGCAGGGCGTTGGCTGCAGCGCGCCGGTTGTGGTTGGTGATGACCTGGGCGAACTGGTCGGCCAATTCGCCGGCGAAGGCGATTTCATCCGACTGCCAGGCCCGCGGCTGGCCGGTCTGTTCCAGGCACAGCACACCCACCACCTGGCCGTCGACACGAATGCTGGCGTCGAGCATGGCCTTGTTTTCCGGGCACAGACTTCGTGCCAGCTCACGGGTGCGCGGGTCATGGCCGGCGTTATGGGCATCGATGGCGCGGCTGGCGTGCAGCGCGTCGAGGTAGTCCGGGAAACGGCTGGCGTCGATGGCTTCGGGGCGGCGGTGTTCCTGGGTGTCGCGTTTCCACGCGGTGATCGGCTCCAGGCGCTGGTCTTCCAGGTGCCAGATGCTGGCGCTGTCGACGTTGTAGATTTCGCAAGCGCTCTGGGTGATCAGCTGGGCGGCTTCCAGCAGCGAGTTTTCGGCACTGTAACGTTGGCGGGCCAAACGCAGGATCAGGTCCTGCTGGCCGCGCACGCGTTCCAGGTGCTCAAGTTGCTCCTGCTGGGCGCGCTGGTTCAGTTGCAGGGCCAACTGCAGGCGGTTGTTGCGCGACTCCAGGTCGTTGGCATCCTGCTCGGCGGCGTCGTGCGGCTGGTCGTCGAGCACGCTCAGGTAGCCACGCAGCAGCAGGCGGTTGTGCTGCTTGTAGGCTTCACCCGCCTCCAGCAGGCGCAGTGCGGTATTGGGCGTATGCAGGGTATAGCGCACCCGGTAGTAACCGCGCTGGGCCAGTTGCTGCTGGATCTCGTCGTGCAGGCGGTAGCGTGCCTCGGGCTCCATCAGGCTGGCGTAGGGCGCATCGAACTGTGCGCACAAGGTGCCGGCATGTAGGCCGAACTGCCGCTCGCAGGCTGGGTCCAGGTAAAGCATGGCCCAGCTGGCTTCGTTGAGCCTTTCGAAACGCAGCATGCCCAGCCGCGAGGGCACGGGTAACTGCGTGACGACCTCGGCCGCCACACGGCTGGCGGCATCGGGTTGGCTTTTCATCGAAGACTCGCTTGAAGAGGGAATGCTGCGTAGGGCCGCTGCGGGTCTGGCAAGGTTGCATCATGTGCCGAGGGCTGGCAAGCAGCCATGTGTGATGCCGTGTAGGGGTTATCGGCGGTCTGGCCGGAATCTGTAGTTTGGCGTGCTTGTTCAGCGGGCAAAAAAAGCCCCGCCAATCGACGGGGTTGAGGTACGAGCGTGGCAGCTCGAAAAAGGAACTGCCCCTGCATGCAGGGGCAGTGGGCCGCCTTACAGCAGCATGGTGCGGATGTCGCCCAGCACGTCGCCCAGGCGCTTGGTGAAGCGCGCGGCGGCAGCGCCGTTGATCACACGGTGATCGTAGGACAGCGACAGTGGCAGCATCAGCTTGGGCTGGAAGGCCTTGCCATCCCAGACCGGCTGCATGGTTGCCTTGGACACGCCAAGGATCGCCACTTCCGGCGCGTTGACGATCGGCGTGAAGCCGGTGCCGCCAATGTGGCCGAGGCTGGAGATGGTGAAGCAGGCACCCTGCATCTCGTCCGCCGAGAGCTTCTTGGTACGGGCTTTTTCAGCCAGTGCCGCAGCTTCGGCAGCCAGTTGCAGCAGGCTCTTCTGGTCGACGTTCTTGATCACAGGGACCAGCAGGCCGTCCGGGGTGTCCACGGCGAAGCCGATGTGCACGTACTTCTTGCGGATGATGGCCTTGCCGCTTGGCGCCAGCGAGCTGTTGAAGTCTGGCAGTTCCTTGAGCAGGAATGCGCAGGCCTTGAGCAGCAGTGGCAGCACGGTCAGCTTCACGCCAGCCTTTTCGGCTACGGCCTTCTGCGCCACGCGGAAGGCTTCCAGCTCGGTGATGTCGGCGGAGTCGAACTGAGTCACGTGCGGCACGTTCAGCCAGCTGCGGTGCAGGTTGGCGGCACCGACCTGCATCAGGCGGGTCAGGGCCACTTCTTCCACTTCACCGAACTTGCTGAAGTCCACGGCAGGGATCGGCGGGATGCCGGCGCCACCGGTCGCGCCGGCAGCTGCCGGGGCGCTCGATGCCTTTTGCATCATCGCTTTGACGTAGACCTGCACGTCTTCCTTCAGGATGCGGCCGTGCGGGCCGGTGGCCGCGACTGCGCCCAGGTCGACACCGAATTCACGGGCCAGTTGGCGCACCGCCGGGCCTGCGTGGACCTTGGCGTTGCTACCGGCAGCCGGCGCGGTGGTAGCCGGCGCAGGGGGGGCTGCCGCCGGGGCGGCAGCAGCAGGTGCGGCAGCCGGGGCAGCCTCAGCCTTGGCCGGGGCAGCGGCGGCAGGTGCCGGGGCAGCAGCAGGTGCTGCGCCAGCGACCTTCAGCTTGAAGATCAGGTCGCCAGTGCCGACTTCGTCTTCCAGCTTGCACAGGA
>NZ_AEWE02000143.1:3203-34337 GCF_000190455.2 Pseudomonas sp. TJI-51 | reverse complement strand
GCGATCCCTGTGGGAGCTGGCTTGCCGGCGATTGGGCCGCGCAGCGGACCCCTTTGCAATCAGGCCCCGCGATACTCCGGTAACCCCGCCAACCCTTCCTTTAGATAGTCCACCAACCGCCGCACCTTCGGCGACAGGTGCCGCTGTTGCGGGTACAGCGCCCAAACCGCGGTATTGGGCGGTTGGTGCCCCTCCAGCAACGACACCAGTGCGCCGCTGTGCAGGTGCTCCAGTACGTAATAGTCCGGCAACTGGCACAGGCCCATGCCTTGCAAGGCTGCATCCAGAACCGCCTGACCACTGTTGCAACGCCAGTTGCCCTGCACCCGCTGGCTGATCTCGCGGCCGTCCTGCTGCAGTGCCCACGCATCCGAGCTGCCGATCAGGCAATTGTGCCGCGCCAGTTCCGACAGGCTGTGCGGCCGGCCATAGCGCTCCAGATAGGCTGGCGATGCGCACAGGTACATGCGCCGCGGCGCCAGGCGGGTCGCCACCAGTCGCGAATCGGCCAGCCTGCCCAGGCGGATGGCCAGGTCCATGCCTTCATGCAGCAGGTCAAGGGTGTGGTTGTTCAACTCCACATCCACGCGCAACTGAGGGTACAACGCCATGAAGCGGGTGACCAACGGCACGATGAAGCGCTCGCCATAGGCCACCGCGCAGGTCATGCGCAGCAGGCCCTTGGGCTCGCTGGCCAGGTCACCCATGGCGCGCAGGGCTTCTTCACGGCCATCCTGCAGGCGCTGGCAATGCTGCAGAAAGGTTTGCCCGGCTTCACTCAAGGTCACGCGGCGGGTGCTGCGGTACAGCAGGCGGGTCTGCAAGCGTTCTTCCAGCCGGGCGATCTGCCGGCTGATGTGTGATGACGAAACCCCCAGGCGCTCGGCGGCGGCCGTGAACTGCCCCGATTCGGCGACAGCCACGAATTCATCGATGCCTTCCCAGCGGTTGCTCATGATTATCCCTGCACAGCAATAATGTTTTGTCTTTGCCTGGATTATTCATCAAAAGTCAGTGAATTACACTGGTGGTCTGAACTGACACCCTGTCTGGAGACACTCGATGATCAAGTCCCGTGCTGCTGTAGCCTTCGAAGCCAAGAAACCCCTGGAAATCGTCGAAGTCGACGTGGCCATGCCCAAGGCCGGTGAAGTGCTGCTGCGCGTGGTTGCCAGCGGTGTCTGCCACACCGACGCCTATACCCTGTCGGGTGCCGACCCGGAGGGCATCTTCCCATCCATTCTTGGCCATGAAGGCGGTGCGATCGTCGAAGCAGTAGGCGAGGGCGTGACCTCGCTGGCCGTGGGCGACCACGTGATCCCGCTGTACACCCCGGAATGCGGCAAGTGCAAGTTCTGCCTTTCGGGCAAGACCAACCTGTGCCAGGCGATCCGTGCTACCCAAGGCAAGGGCCTGATGCCGGACGGCACCACGCGCTTCTCCTATAAAGGCCAGCAACTGTTCCACTACATGGGCACCTCGACCTTCTCCGAGTACACGGTGTTGCCGGAAATCTCGGTGGCCAAGATCCAGAAAGAAGCCCCTCTGGAAAAGGTCTGCCTGCTGGGCTGCGGCGTGACTACCGGTATCGGTGCCGTGCTCAACACCGCCAAGGTCAAGCCGGGTGACACCGTGGCCATCTTCGGCCTCGGCGGCATCGGCCTGTCGGCAGTGATCGGTGCGGTGAAGGCCAAGGCCTCGCGCATCATCGCCATCGACATCAACCCGGCCAAGTTCGAGATCGCCCGTCAACTGGGCGCCACCGACTGTATCAACCCGAAAGACTACGACCGCCCGATCCAGGAAGTGATTGTCGACCTGACAGACGGTGGCGTGGACTTCTCCTTCGAATGTATCGGTAACGTGCAACTGATGCGTGCTGCCTTGGAATGCTGCCACAAAGGGTGGGGCGAGTCGGTCATCATCGGCGTGGCCGGTGCCGGCCAGGAAATCGCCACCCGGCCGTTCCAGCTGGTGACCGGCCGGGTCTGGCGTGGCTCTGCGTTCGGTGGCGTGCGTGGCCGCAGCGAGTTGCCGAGCTACGTGGAAATGTCCGAGAAAGGCGAGATTCCGCTGGATACGTTCATCACCCACACCATGGGCCTGGAAGACATCAACAAGGCCTTCGACCTGATGCATGAAGGCAAGAGCATTCGCAGCGTCATCCACTTCTGAGGTGCGCCATGAGCCTGGATAACATCTCTTGCCAGAAAAGCTTCGGCGGCTGGCACAAGCGCTACCGGCACCATTCCAGCGTGCTGGGTTGCGACATGGTGTTCGCCGTGTACCTGCCGCCACAGGCCGAGCAGGGTGCCAAGCTGCCGGTGCTGTACTGGCTGAGCGGCCTGACCTGTACCGACGAAAACTTCATGCAGAAGGCAGGCGCCCAGCGCCTGGCTGCCGAACTGGGGTTGATCATCGTTGCGCCGGACACCAGCCCGCGTGGCGAGCAGGTGCCTGGCGACCCGGATGGCGCCTGGGACTTTGGCCTGGGGGCCGGCTTCTACCTCAATGCCACCCAGCAGCCTTGGGCCAAGCACTACCGCATGCATGACTATGTGGTAGAGGAGCTGCCGGCGTTGATCGAGGCGCATTTCCCGGCCTCGGCCGAGCGCAGCATCAGCGGCCATTCCATGGGTGGGCACGGTGCGCTGGTATGCGCTTTGCGCAACCCGGGGCGTTATCGCTCGGTGTCGGCGTTTTCGCCGATCAGCAACCCCATGGATTGCCCGTGGGGCGAGAAAGCCTTCAGCCGCTACCTGGGTGACGACCGCGCGCGCTGGCGTGAGTGGGATGCCAGCGTACTGCTGGCCGAGACGGCCGCTGGCCAGTGCCCACCGTTGCTGGTGGACCAGGGCGACCGTGACGACTTCCTCGAAAAGCAGCTCAAGCCTGAAGCGCTGGAGCAGGCAGCACGCAAAGGTGGCCACGAGCTGACCCTGCGCCTGCAGCCAGGCTATGACCACAGCTACTACTTCATTGCCAGCTTCATCGAAGAGCACCTGCGCCACCATGCGGTGGCGCTGGGGCGGGTGTAGGGCTTTGCATTTTCGGTGTCTGTGAGATCGAGCGCCGCCCG
The DNA here is from genome assembly GCF_000190455.2 of Pseudomonas sp. TJI-51. Classification (NCBI taxonomy): domain Bacteria; kingdom Pseudomonadati; phylum Pseudomonadota; class Gammaproteobacteria; order Pseudomonadales; family Pseudomonadaceae; genus Pseudomonas; species Pseudomonas sp. TJI-51. The sequence goes on along the minus strand of NZ_AEWE02000143.1, from coordinate 31,258 downwards.
CGCGGCGCTCGATCGCATAGGCGCTAAAATTCTGAGGCGATCACCTCCAGCCCCAACGGCAGCCAAAGCAGGTAGAATCACGCCCTGACTCATTCAGGGCGTTTTCTTATGCGTATTGGCCACGGCTACGATGTGCATCGTTTCTGCGACGGTGATTTCATTACCTTGGGCGGGGTGCGTATCCCGCACACATTCGGCCTGCTGGCCCATTCCGACGGCGACGTGCTGCTGCACGCCCTGAGCGATGCCTTGCTTGGCGCTGCAGCGCTGGGTGACATCGGCAAGCACTTCCCCGACACCGACCCCCAGTTCAAGGGTGCCGACAGCCGCGTGCTGTTGCGGCACGTGATAGGCATCGTCCACGCCAAGGGCTGGAAGGTCGGCAACGTCGACGCCACCATCGTCGCCCAGGCGCCGAAAATGGCCCCGCACATTGACACCATGCGGCAGTTGATCGCCGAAGATCTGCAAGTCGAACTCGACCAGGTCAACGTCAAGGCCACCACCACCGAAAAACTCGGTTTCTGCGGCCGCGAGGAGGGCATTGCCGTGCATTCGGTTGCCCTGCTGCTGCCAGCATGACGGAACTGCAACTGCTGGGCCCGCGTGCATCGGGCGAGGTACTGGGCACCGCTGTGCTCAAGGCAGTGGCCGAGGATTTCCAGGTCGACGAGGTGTTGGATATCCCGTTGTCGAGCCAGGGCGAGCACCTGTGGTTGTGGGTCGAAAAGCGTGACCTCAATACCGAAGAAGCCGCCCGCCGCCTGGCCCGCGCCGCAGGCGTGCCGGTGCGCAGCATCAGCTATGCCGGGCTGAAGGACCGCCAGGCGCTGACCCGCCAGTGGTTCAGCCTGCACCTGCCAGGCAAGGCCGACCCGGACCTGTCACGCGCCGAAGATGCCACCCTGCGCGTGCTCAAGCAGGTGCGCCACCAGCGCAAGCTGCAGCGTGGTGCGCATTCGGCCAACGGCTTCACCTTGCGCCTGACCGCGCTGAATGCCGATCACCAGGCGCTGGATGCGCGGCTGCAACTGCTCAAGCAACAAGGCGTGCCCAACTACTTCGGCAGCCAACGCTTCGGTCACGGCGGTGGCAATGTCCATGACGCCCTGGACTGGGCGGCGCGCAAGGCCTTGCCCGAGCAACGCAACACGCGCTCACGGCTGCTGTCGGCCGGGCGCAGCTACCTGTTCAACCAGGTGCTGGCGGCGCGTGTCACCGACGGCAGCTGGAACCGGGCCCAGGTCGGCGATCTGCTGACGTTCACCGACAGCCGCAGTTTTTTCCCTGCTGGTGAAGCGGAATGTACCGACCCGCGCCTGGCCATTCTCGACCTGCACCCGACTGGCCCGATGTGGGGCGCGGGCGGTTCGCCCGCCGCCGCCGCACCCGCGCAGCTGGAAAATGCCGTAGGCGACCAGCAACCGGCGCTGTGCCAGTGGCTGGCCCTGGCGGGCATGGATCACGAACGGCGTATTCTGCGGCTCCCTATTGGCGGCCTTACGTGGCATTATCCCGAGCCTGATATCCTGCAACTGGAATTCGTCCTGCCGGCCGGATGCTTCGCCACCGTGGTGGTGCGTGAAGTCGTGGATCTGGTGTCGGCAGGGCAGACGGACAGCCCATGCGTATTCTGATTTCGAACGACGACGGTGTTACCGCACCCGGGATCGCCGCGCTGCACGCTGCGCTGGCGGATTACGCCGAGTGCGCGGTAATTGCCCCGGAGCAAGACAAGAGCGGCGCCAGCAGTTCGCTGACGCTGGACCGGCCCCTGCACCCGCAGACCTTGGCCAACGGCTTCATCAGCCTCAACGGTACGCCGACCGACTGCGTGCACCTGGGGCTCAACGGGCTGTTGCCGTACACCCCGGACATGGTCGTGTCGGGGATCAACCTGGGGGCCAACCTGGGGGACGACGTACTGTATTCGGGGACGGTCGCCGCGGCGCTGGAGGGGCGCTTTCTCGGGGGGACGTCGCTGGCGTTCTCGCTGCTCTCGCGCCAGCCCGACAACCTGCCGACCGCGGCGCATATCGCCCGGCGCCTGGTCGAGGCGCAGTCGCGCCTGGCACTGCCCCCGCGTACCGTGCTCAACGTCAACATTCCCAACCTGCCGTTGGCGCACATCCGCGGCATCCAGCTGACCCGCCTGGGGCACCGCGCGCGGGCTGCCGCGCCAACCAAGGTGGTCAACCCGCGCGGCAAGGAAGGCTACTGGATCGCCGTTGCCGGCGATGCCGAGGACGGCGGCCCGGGCACCGACTTCCATGCGGTGATGCAGGGTTACGTGTCGATCACCCCGCTGCAACTCGACCGCACCTTCAGTGATGCCTTCGAGCAGCTCGATGGTTGGCTGGAGGGCCTGCTCTGATGCGCGAGGACGATATGCTGCGGCGGGGCATCGGCATGACCTCCCAACGGACCCGGGAGCGGCTGATCCAGCGCCTGTGCGAAGAGGGCGTCTCGAACACCCAGGTGCTCGACGTGATCCGCCGCACCCCGCGCCACCTGTTCGTCGACGAAGCGCTGGCGCACCGCGCCTACGAAGACACCGCACTGCCAATCGGCCACAACCAGACCATCTCGCAGCCATTCATGGTTGCCCACATGAGCGAGTTGCTGCTGGAAGCCGGGCCGCTGGACAAGGTGCTGGAGATCGGCACCGGGTCCGGCTACCAGACGGCGGTGCTGGCGCAGTTGGTCGAGCGGGTATTCTCGGTGGAGCGCATCAAGGTGCTGCAGGACCGTGCCAAGGAACGCCTGCTGGAGCTGAACCTGCGCAACGTGGTGTTCCGCTGGGGCGACGGTTGCGAGGGGTGGCCGGCGCTGGCACCGTACAACGGCATCATCGTCACCGCCGTGGCGCCGGAAGTGCCCCAGGCGCTGCTTGACCAACTGGCACCCGGTGGCCGTCTGGTCATACCGGTAGGGCCTGCGGGCGAAGCGCAGCAATTGATGCTGATCGTCCGCGAAGAGCATGGCTTCTCGCGTCGCGTACTCGGTGCGGTGCGTTTTGTCCCGTTGCTGAACGGGCCGCTGGCCTGAGCAGCACCGGTGCGCGGCCGGGGTATTTTTGCGTGGGCGGCGAATTCTCGCGGCGCCGCCCTGTCTATCAGGCGGGGCGTGGCGTAAACGCATCGCTTGCAGTAACGCTGCGCAACAGCCTGGCGGCGGCCTGCCAATCCCGGCTCGCTTGGTTATAATTGCAACAATATTGCATTTCTTGTCTTCATATCGTTTTTCGGCACCATGAGGGGAGCGCGGGTGGGTCACACAGTCATTCGGCAGCGCAAGGACGGTTCGGGCTTCAAGCTTCTGGTGATTGCATTGGCCATGGGCACGCTACTGGTGGGTTGCTCGAGCACCGGCAGCAACAGCGCGCGCGTGGTCGATCGCAACAGCAGTGCGCCCAAGCGCCCGACGGTGACCTCCGGGCAATACGTCGTCAAGCCTGGCGATACCCTGTTCTCCATCGCCTTCCGTTATGGTTGGGATTACAAGGAGCTGGCCGCCCGTAATGGTATCGCGCCGCCCTACACCATCCGCCCGGGCCAGGCGATTCGGTTCAGCAGCGGCGCCGGCAGCAGCACCACGGTGGTGTCCAGCCCGTCTTCCTCAAGCCGCACCACTGTCACGCGGCGGCCTGTTACGGCGCCGGCCGGTTCCAGCAAACCCGCTACCCCGGCTGGCACCACCAGCGCGCCGGTGGTCGCCACTGTGCCCGCTGCAGAGCGCGCGGTCGGTGGTTGGACCTGGCCCGCCAATGGCGTGTTGATTGGAAAATTTGCTTCAAACGGTAGTTTGAATAAAGGCATTGATATCGCCGGTGATTTGGGACAGCCTGTTTTTGCTGCGTCTGATGGTGCAGTGGTTTACGCCGGGAGTGGATTAAGGGGCTACGGCGAGCTGATCATCATCAAACACAGCGATACCTACGTCAGTGCCTACGGTCACAACCGCAGGCTGTTGGTTCGGGAGGGGCAGCAGGTCAAGGCAGGGCAGTCGATTGCTGAAATGGGGTCCACGGGCACTGATCGGGTGAAGCTGCATTTCGAGATTCGCCGCCAGGGCAAACCCGTCGATCCGCTCCAGTTCCTGCCACGTCGTTGACCGTTGTACCCGGCCTGTTCCTGTGATGTAGAGGGGACAGGCTCAAGCGCTGCCAGGGATAAAGGTGCCGCTCGAGTCTGAGTTCGAACTCAGCAAAGGACTATAACAATGGCTCTCAGTAAAGAAGTGCCGGAGTTTGACATCGACGATGACGTCCTCCTGATGGAGACGGGCATCGTTTTGGAAACGGATGTGGTGTCAGACGAACCTGCTGTATCTTCGGTTCGGACGAGGGCCAAGTCGGGCTCTTCGCTCAAGCAACACAAGTATATCGACTACACCCGGGCGCTAGATGCCACCCAGCTGTACCTCAACGAGATCGGTTTCTCGCCACTGCTGTCGCCGGAAGAGGAAGTCCATTTTGCGCGTCTGTCGCAGAAAGGTGATCCTGCCGGCCGCAAGCGCATGATTGAAAGCAACCTTCGCCTGGTTGTGAAAATTGCCCGTCGTTACGTCAACCGTGGCCTGTCGTTGCTCGACCTGATCGAGGAAGGCAACCTGGGCCTGATCCGTGCGGTGGAGAAGTTCGACCCGGAGCGCGGTTTCCGTTTTTCGACCTATGCGACCTGGTGGATTCGCCAGACCATCGAACGGGCGATCATGAACCAGACCCGTACCATCCGCCTGCCGATCCACGTGGTCAAGGAGCTCAACGTCTACCTGCGCGCTGCGCGCGAGTTGACGCAGAAGCTGGACCACGAACCCTCGCCGGAAGAAATCGCCACCTTGCTGGAAAAGCCCGTTGCCGAGGTCAAGCGCATGCTCGGCCTGAACGAGCGGGTGTCGTCGGTAGACGTCTCGCTCGGCCCGGACTCGGACAAGACCCTGCTCGATACCTTGACCGACGACCGTCCCACCGACCCCTGCGAACTGCTGCAGGACGACGACCTGTCGCAGAGCATCGACCAGTGGCTGGGCGAGTTGACCGACAAGCAGCGTGAGGTGGTGGTACGCCGCTTCGGGCTGCGCGGGCACGAAAGCAGCACCCTGGAGGATGTTGGGCTGGAGATTGGCCTGACCCGCGAACGGGTGCGGCAGATTCAGGTAGAAGGCCTGAAGCGCCTGCGCGAGATCCTGGAGAAGAACGGCTTGTCCAGCGAGTCTTTGTTCCAGTAGCCAAGGCAGTCGCTCACGAACGCCCCGATACCGTCGGGGCGTTTTTGTTTGTGGGTTGAAGCACGGCAAAAGCCCCCACAACTGCCCGGCAAAAAACCTGTCGAATATGTAATGCGCTACCCTGCTAACACCTGCTGTAAGCCTTTGCTTACTCGTGCTGTAAGCCATTCTAGCGAGCGGCAGTAAAGCAATGTCGTTTTCAGATGCTGGTTTTTCATAACCTGTTGAAAAACAAGGTTTATCTTCAGGTGAGTAAATGTTTCCCCGGCAATATCCGGCAAACTCCGGCGCTTGCCCGCGCTGCTGAACCCGCTAGTATTCGAACTGTGCACAGGGACATGCACAGGCTTTCAGGATGAAGGCCAAGGACATCGCAAGACGCGATTTCATCAGGATGATGTTTGGGACAAGCAGGGACTACGGAAAAAATGTGGGCGGGTCAAACCGCCCCTTTTTTTTGTCCGCAGTTTTTGCCGGCACAAAAAAAGGCCCCGCAGGGCCTTTTGGCATTTCAGCGCTATCAGCGCTCCAGGTCGGCAATCTTGCCAATCTTGCCATCCCACTCTTCGGCGTCTGGCAGGGCATCCTTACGCTCGGTAATGTTCGGCCAGATTTCCGCCAACTCGGCGTTCAGCTCGATGAAGTTCTCCATGCCCGCGGGCACTTCGTCTTCCGAGAAAATCGCTTGCGCTGGGCACTCCGGCTCGCACAGGGCGCAGTCAATGCACTCGTCCGGGTGGATAACCAGGAAGTTCGGGCCTTCGTAGAAGCAGTCCACCGGACAGACTTCCACGCAGTCGGTGTATTTGCATTTGATGCAGTTGTCGGTGACAACGAAGGTCATTTTTAATTCTCTCCTCAGGCGACGGCGGCGGCCCTTCCTCTCGGGGCCGCGCGGTTTACGGGCATGTGGCTGCAGGCCAGGCTAATAACCTGCAGCACCAGCAAACCGCGGCGGATTCTACCAGCTTGTAATGGGCGCCGTTATAACAGGTTCTTTAGTTGATATAGCATTTCGATAGCTTGACGCGGGGTCATGTCGTCCAGCTGCAGTTTGCCCAGCTTTTCGATGGCCGGGTGTGGCAGGCTGGCGAACAGGTCGCTCTGGTGCGGCACCTGCGGCGCGTCCTTGGCCTTTTGGGCCACGGGCTGCTCATGGGGCAGGCTGCTGGTTTCCAGCCGGCCAAGGTGTTCGCGGGCACGCTGGATCACCACGGCCGGCACGCCCGCCAGTTGTGCCACCGCCAGGCCGTAGCTCTGGCTGGCAGGCCCAGGCAGTACGTGGTGCAGGAACACGATGCGTTCGTTGTGCTCGGTGGCGTTCAGGTGCACGTTGGCCACCAGTGGCTCGCTTTCCGGCAGCACGGTGAGCTCGAAATAGTGGGTGGCGAACAGCGTGTAAGCGCGCAGTTCGGCCAGCCGCTCGGCGGCGGCCCAGGCCAGCGACAGGCCGTCGAAGGTGCTGGTGCCCCGGCCCACTTCGTCCATCAGCACCAGGCTGCGGTCAGTGGCATTGTGCAGGATGTTGGCGGTTTCGCTCATCTCGACCATGAATGTCGAGCGCCCGCCGGCCAGGTCGTCACTGGAGCCGATACGGGTGAAGATGCGGTCGACCAGCGACAGCTCGCAGCTGGCAGCCGGTACGAAACTACCGATGTGGGCCAGCAGCACGATCAGGGCGGTCTGGCGCATGTAGGTGGACTTACCGCCCATGTTCGGGCCGGTGATGATCAGCATGCGCGTGTTGTTGTCCAGACCCAGGTCGTTGGCCACGAACGGCGTGGTCAGCACCTGCTCGACGACCGGGTGACGGCCTTGCTCGATCCGCAGGCAGGGCTCGTCGACAAAGCGTGGGCAGTTCAGGTCGAGGTTCAGCGCGCGCTCGGCCAGGTTGCTGAGTACGTCCAGTTCGGCCAGGGCGGCAGCGCTGTCCTGCAGCGGCGCCAAGTGGCTGATCAGGGTTTCCAGCAGGGCGTCGTAGAGCATCTTCTCGCGGGCCAGGGCGCGGCTCTTGGCCGACAATGCCTTGTCCTCGAAGGCCTTCAGCTCCGGCGTGATGAAGCGTTCGGCACCTTTGAGGGTCTGGCGACGAATGTAGTCGCCGGGGGCCTGTTCGGCCTGCTTGGTCGGCAGCTCGATGAAGTAGCCGTGCACCCGGTTGTAGCCGACCTTCAGGTTGGCCAGGCCGGTGCGCGCCTTTTCGCGGGCTTCGAGGTCGATCAGGAACTGCCCGGCGTTTTCGCTGATGGCCAGCAGGTCGTCCAGTTCGTTGTCGTAACCGGCCTTGAGCACGCCCCCATCGCGGATGACCGCCGGCGGGTTGTCGATGATCGCCCGTTCCAGCAGGCTGGCCAGCTCGGGGTAGGTACCGGTGATCGCAGCCAGGCGTGCCAGGTGCGGCGCTTCGAGCTCGGTCATGGCGTTCTGCAGCTCGGGCAGCGCGCCCAGGGCGTCGCGCAGCCGGGCCAGGTCACGCGGGCGGGCGTTACGCAGGCCGATACGCGCCAGGATGCGCTCGATGTCGCCAATTTCTTTCAGCTGTGGCTGCAGCTTTTCGAAACGGTAGCCGTCGAGCAGGCAGCGAATCGAGTCCTGGCGTGCCTGGAGCACCTTGAGGTCGCGCAGCGGGCGGTTCAGCCAGCGGCTCAGCAGGCGGCTGGCCATTGCCGTCTGGCAGCGGTCGACCACCGATTGCAGGGTATTGTCGCGCCCGCCGGCCAGGTTGATGTCCAGTTCCAGGTTGCGCCGGCTGGCGCCATCGAGGATGACCGTATCGTCCAGGCGCTCATGGCGCAGGCTGCGCAGGTGCGGCAGCGCAGTGCGCTGGGTTTCCTTGGCGTAGGTCAGCAGGCAGCCAGCGGCACCGATGGCCAGGGTCAGCTTGTCGCAGCCGAAGCCTTTCAGGTCCTTGGTTGCGAACTGCTGGCACAAGGCCTTGCGCGCTGAGTCGCGGTCGAAGTCCCACGGTGCACGGCGCCGCGCGCCCGGGCGCTTCTCGGCGGGCAGGTCGCGTGGCCAGTCGTCGGGGATCAGCAGCTCGACCGGGTTCAGGCGCTCGAGTTCGGCCAGCAGGTTTTCCCAGCCCTTGATCTCCTGCACGCTGAAGTTACCGCTGGTGATGTCCAGCACGGCCAGGCCGAACAGGCGCTCGTCACCGAGCAGCGCGGCAATCAGGTTGTCGCGGCGTTCGTCGAGCAGGGCTTCATCGCTGACCGTGCCGGGGGTGATGATGCGCACCACCTGGCGCTCGACCGGGCCCTTGCTGGTCGCCGGGTCGCCGATCTGCTCGCAGATCACCACCGATTCGCCCAGTTTGACCAGCTTGGCCAGGTAACCTTCCAGCGAATGGAACGGAATCCCGCACATGGGGATGGACTGGCCGGCCGACTGGCCGCGCGCGGTCAGCGTGATGTCCAGCAGTTTGGCGGCTTTTTTCGCATCTTCGTAGAAGATCTCGTAGAAGTCGCCCATGCGGTAGAACATCAACTGGTCCGGGTGCTGATTCTTCAGCTTCCAGTACTGTTGCATCATTGGAGTGTGGTCGGAAAGACTGGACATTCAAGGCCTTGGAGCTTGGTGTCTATTAGACAATCGCAAAACGTCTAATACTACAGGTTTTTGCAGGCATCTGGCAGTGCGGATTTGCATGGCTCGACCCTACCGCTTGGCCAGGTGCTTCTGATACGATTTCGTGCGTTAGTCAATATGCCATCAGTGGAAGGAAGCCCAATGCAAGAGCCGATCGAAGAGCCTGTGAACACAGCACGGCCCCGTGGATTCTGGACATGGAGTAGTTTTCGGGATGTTTGCATTGGTCTCCTTCTGTTCGTTATTGCGTTTAGGCTTGCATTCGCGGAAACGACTATTGACCTTAGCGGATTCAATTTTACTGACCTCCTTAGTCTTATTCTTGCTCTCGCTGCGGTAGCACTGTCCGCAGCTTTTTATTTTAAAGCTGATGAATCTGCGAGAAGTTTTTATAATAACACCTACCATTTCACTAAGGAGGTTTCTGAAATACTTGGGCGAATAGAGGCTGGTTTTGGAAAACAGCTTGAACACATCAATCAAAGCTATGTTGGGTTGAATGATAAGATAGATCGAATGCCATTTGATCCTTCCTTTATCCGTGAGCAGGAAGAGGCGAAGAGATCTGAGATACAAGAGCAAGAAGCCGAGCGGGACGACATAATTCAGGATTTGATGCGTCGCGCCCAAATGGACGATGCTGAGAAGGCTTCAATGCAAGAGAAGCTTGATGCGTTAACTAATGAACTTGAATACTCCAAAGCTCAGCTAGCATATTTCCAGACACTTGAGCCTGAAACCGGTGATTCATTTGGATTTAGTCAATCTGGTGTGTTGTGGCTATCAGAAAAATTGGCTCCATTGTTTCCCAAGAACGCTCTTATTACTGATCGCGCCATCCTCTTGCGCTTCAGGAGGGCGATAAAGACCGGTCTCATTGGTGGGGATTTACTCAACCATATGGAGCACGTTGGATTGGTTTCTGGTGAGGAGCTCACTCCGCCAGGAATCACATTTGTTAGATCCATACTTAAGAAGCGCCGGGCTTCGTCGAACTGAGCTTCGGAGGCTGGGCGATTGCGATCTCCCTCAGGCGTAAGTATCTCTGTGTCATGCGGGCATCGGTATGGCCTCCTAACTTTTGAGCATCATTTCCCTGTTTGTCGGTATCGGTAAGCGATTTTGCGCGCAGATCATGGATAGTGGCGCCGGTTACATTTGCTTTTTCGCACGCTTTCTTAAATGCGTCTTTCACCGTTTCATAGGAGACCGGCTTGCCTCCGCCACGGGTGCAGAACAGCGTGAGACCCCGCACCTTCCTGGGCAGCGCCGACGCGGTGGAGGCAATGAAGCGGTACCACCAAGCCCAAGCCGATGGCCTTTCGCCTTCGGAGGTCGAGCGGCTTCGCCTGATTGCAGAGTCTCAGTTCCAGGCAATCACCGACTACCAGCTTAGAGCTTTAGGTCGCCCTGGCGGCTCTCCTCACTGACCGGTTCAATCAGTTCTGGCCCTTGGTTGCGCACGTTGCCGACTGCTTTACCTACTGGGAATCAGCGGAAATCCTGCGCGGGCCGGCATCCAGCTTCGACAATCTCCGCAGCGCGCGCAGTCGTTGTCGCTGGGGCCATCCATTCCCTGGCAGTTTCAGCCTCCTGTGAACCCAAAGTAAATCTGCTTTGATTACCTGCTCACTTTGCGGAAACTTGCGCCGACTGAGGCCCTGCGGCCGGTTGCATATCAGAAGTTGTACAGGATTTGATACTTTCTCCCCCACCCAGACGGTTGATAATGGTGCTTTGTCCGGTAACTGGAACCAGGACGCGCAACTGCACGCTGTCGTCCATAGGTAAACCAGTAACATACACTGGTGCGCCGTCGATCAACGACACAGTCTTCAAAAGCGGCTCACTGACTTTTGGACCTAGCTTTTGCAATTGTGCGACTTGCAGGCACTGACCTTGTCGAGCCGTGACTAGGTCTAGGTCGGCCTTGACCTCCAGGTCTTTGGCTTCTGCAAACTGGGCCTGAAGAGCAGCGCAATTGCTACAACCTAGCGCGACCGGTCGGCCGGTGGCATTGAAGCCGTACAGGATTAGGGTCAGGGATTGCGGAGGAGTACCCGAGCGAATCGAGACCACTCCGCTGCCTTCACGCCCCGGAAATAGTCTTACCGCCCCTTGCGCCAGCCCTTCGTGCAATGTGACCGTTGCGCCATCTTCCCAGGCCACTGCCTGTAACTGGTCACCGTTTCGAATCAGGGCGTACAACTGATCTTGAGCGTTGCGGACGCTGCCAAGGTAGTCTTCGGGCTTGTGTACGCGCACGGTGGTGTATTGCATGGTTTCATCGGGGGTATGCGCGCGGATCTTGATTTCCCAATCTGCCTCAGGTGTTAGGGGCAGTGCCGTCCAGCCACCGACCGGTGTCGAGATCAACTCGACGAACCCGTCACGTTCCGGCGATGCACCGGGCAAACGTTGCCAGGTGCTGGGGATCACGGTACCACCTTCAGTGCTGCGGACATCTGCGGTGCAGCCATCTGCAACGCAGTCTTGCGTTGTCAGCTCCCAGGTGTCGTTGAAGAACTGTGAAGTGTATTCGAGCTTGCGTACCAAGGTGACCGTACCGTCACTCTGTTGGTCCAGCAGCAGCATCGCTCCAGACCCGGCGATTGCCCCGAGGATCACCTGCTGACCGGCCGGCGTGTGCGCCTGCAAGGTCATGGAGAGCTTCGGGTTGGCCGTGTCGTAGAGCCGCAAGGTGCGCGCCAGAGGGTGTTCCACAACGACCACCGACTCATTGATCACATGCACGTTACCCAGGCCGGTGCGTTGCAGACCATTTACCTGGTTCGCATCAAGCTTGATATCGACGGCAGAGGCGTCGAGCCTGGCCAGGTTGGCGAGGGATAGTGCAGGTGTAGGGTTGACATCGGTCATGAGCATCCACTGGCTCGTCGCCCCTGCGGGGGTAATCAGTGCTCCGCGATCAAGGCTTACGGGCTCAGGAAAGTCAACCGTCAACATTGCCGTTTCGTTCGGTTTGTAGGAAACCTGATGCAATTTTGAAGACGCCTGATCGTTGCGTGCGAACAGCCAGCCTTCTTTGCTGCGCCATACCCGTTGGGGTGGATAACCGAGCTCCGGCAATGCCTGCAACGTTGGTGTACTACTCAGGGAAGCCCGCCAGGCACGGTACTGCGAGCGGATCAAGGCCGCGAGTTGCTCACGGGTGCTGCTGCGATGGATCTGGATATCTATTGCTGCGGGCGCGGCCAGTTCATCTGGCAACGGCAAATTTGCGCCCTCGGTGATGATTGGCTGATCCGGTACTCGCAGGTCGATGAGTGATGATTTCAGTTGAGCACCCTCACGCCAGGCGAGCAGGAATTGATCGGCACCGACAGCGAACAGTTGCCCGTCCTCAGGTTGCCCATCTGCCAACTCTCCGCGATGCTCGCCGCCGGCGTCCTGCAGGTCTACCAGCACGAAATCGCCGGAAGGCTCCACGACCATGGCAACCTGCCCGCCAGCATCGAGGACAGTAGCTCGCGGTGAGTTATCGGCCGCCTTGAAGCGTTGCACCGCTTCGGCTTGGCCCGGATCTGCGCGCCATATGTCACCGTTCGGCGCGATCCAGACCGCCCACTTCTGTGCGAACACCTGCCGCACACCGGCGGGTATCTCCGGCAGATAGCGAGTCAGCGCTTGGCCACCTTCGAGCGTCACCAGCGCATGGCGGCCAATGTTCTCGTTGAACATGAACCAGGCCTCGTCCTGGACATCGCCTGGCTCTGCTATCCATCTTCCAGGCGCGCTCGGGAGTATCACAGGGCGTGGAGTGTTGCCTGCGGTACCGGATTTGGCGACGACGAATGAAGGCGTGATCGGCGAGCCAGCAAGCAGGCTGCCCGGATGCTCCTGCGGATAGTAATAGCGGGCAACCGTCAGGATGCGGGTGGCTTCCTCCATGCCTGCGGGTAGTAAGGTCGCACTGAGCAGGCGCGCCAGGGTCACGGATATAGCGGCGACGTCTTGCCTGGCTCCGTACACGGCATTGTTGTCACGGTTGTGGATCACCTGGGTCAACACATCGCGCGCAGTGCGCAGCAGACCAATGGCGCGATCGACATCACTCTGCAGCACGCCCTCGTTGAGCTTCATGTGGATCCGTGCGGCAGCCGTCAGCCAGCCTGCATACTCCACCGCTTTCGCCACCGGGATTGTGGAGCTCTTTGTTTCTAGATCATTGAACTCCGGTGCTTGCTCGGTAATTTTTTCCTGAATGGTCTTCAGCGCAGTGCCCAGTTCACCCGTAGCGATCTGATGGTTGACCAGTGTACGGCTGAGTTTGCTGGAGGTAGTGGGAGAACCGCCCTTGATATTGTCTACGGCGAACCTAAGCAGCTTGCCATGCTCGTTCACCGATGTGGCGAACTTGCTAATGTATTCCAGCAAGATTGCTGCCAACTCGTCCGGGTGCTGTCTAGCCAGGATAGGGTCGACCAGGCGCTCGGAGGCGACCTTAGCGGGGTCGCGACGCTGTTTAAGATAGTCGGCGACCAGTTGAACGCGCCTCTGCGTTGTGATGTCCGTGACCACCACAGCCAGGCTACCTTCACTGCAAGTGCGAAACCGGCTGCAGTCGTCACGGGTAACAGGAATGCCGCTGGAGGCCACTCTATCGCCGACAATGCCCTTGATGATTGCAGGCTCCAGCAAAGCATTGGCCCGCCCCGGGTCTGACTCCAAGGTCAGTGTCAAGGTGCTCAGGTTGGCTTGTGCATCGTATTTCCAGCCCTCGCCAGACGAGCCCGGTACCAGCCCTCTGAGCGGATCACTCGTGTAGCGGGAGGCGTCTTCTGCATGGCCGCGCGGTGTTCCGCCAAGATAGGCGTCGCCCTGGGCGTCGACGAGCTGGAAAACAACTCCGACCTCGCTTTGTGGTTGGTAATGCGAGCGATGGCGGCGCACCTTGGTGCATCCCCATTTGAATACATCGAACCAATGGCATTCATCCTCTTCCCATTGCTCGTGGTTGGCATCGATCTGGCCAGTGATTTGGAGGGTCACCGTGTAACCAGGATAGACGGGCTGTTGCGATGGCCGGACGGCCTCCAGGACGCTGTCCTTGATGGCCAGCGTCCTGGTTTCTGGCTCCGCGAGGGCTTCGGTCATCTCGAATGCACCGAGCAGCAAGAGACATCCATACAGGCGGCTAGTCATCGACGGTCTCCTCCTAGAGTTTGCTCTGCACAGTGCAGACTGCCCCGGCCGGGCGGTTTCCAGGACAATTGCAAAGGCCGGACGCCTTCATGGCTATGAGGTAACTCACGGTCTGCTCGCTTGCTTGTTTTCTGGTCAAGCGCAACCCGGTATTGGGATCCAGGCCATGGGTGAGCAACTGATTGCTCACTTTTCGCGCAATCGTATCATCGGGCAGGCAGACCGCAGCGATACTCGGACCATCTCTCGCGACCGGTGCGGCGGTTAGCTCGGTAGGGCAATAGCCATGGCTCGCAGTTAGTTTGGCCGGCATGTCGAACTGGGTTGGTGCCATCCCTGCGTGCAGATAGACTTCCATTGCGCTCAGCGGACCGCTGATAGGCTGTACCCAGGTTCCGGGTGCCTGGCCGGGCACCGGCTTGACCTGAGCCATGCGATACCAGCCGACTGGGAACTCCCGCCAGACGTCACGTCGTGCATCAGCCAATACGGGGCTGGCCGCCTGAGGTGTGCGCTGCCTGAGGAGCTCGACGAACTGCGCCTCGTTAGTCAGGTTGTCGTCCCGGCTGAATACATAGGCGATGTGGATCACCAAGTCTCTGGCCCCGGACGGTATCGCATTGCCGTTAACTTTCAGGTTCCAGATGGTCAGAGGAGAGTACCCGTATAGCCTTGGGTTGGGGGCTAATGCCATCTGTTCTGCTGAAACACCCTTGAGCTCACCGAACATGGCCTTCACATCCGTGAACGGACCCAGCTCGAATGCACCCTGCTGCTGTGGTGCGAGAATTTCCTGACGCAGGCGCACACCGTCCTCGGCAGCACCAATTAGTGCTGCATAGCCCGGATGGGTAAGGGTAATCCCATGCACCACATCGGGTAGAGCACGGCCATCGCTGTCGACCCAGGTCATCCGCACGTCAAGCAGTCGTACGTTACGGTACTGGGACGCCAACGGCGCAGCGGCGGGATTGAATGCCACCCGATACTCGCCTTCACCGACACGTTTCTCGAGCATTGACTTAAATTGCTGCCGCTGGGACGAACTCATCAGGCCGGACAATCTCGCCTGGTTCTGGGTTATTTCATGCGAGCGGCCGGTACCGGGTACGCAGCCAATGATGTTATCGGTGCAGACCGATTCGAGCAGGGCAAGCTTTTGCTGCCAGCGGCGGGCAACGAGGTCAAGGTCGATTCGTGCACCGTCACGCTCCCGGTTGAGCCAGCCGTACAGCTGTATGTCGTGGTCTACCGCGAGGCGTAGGTACTGCGGGTTGTTTTTGATGTAGGTTTCAAGGAACGGTCGGCCTTGCCCGCCAATGCCGGTCCACAGGGTCATGGAGCGGTTGAAAAGGTCGAAGTGTCGACGCAACTCTTCGCCGGTGAAAAAAATCAGCGGGCGTCGCGCGCGAATGATCGCCCGTTCTATCTCGGCGTCTGTCGAGGCCTGCGCGGAGGCTTGTTGCCACAGATCTATCTGCGCTTCTGCGGCCGCCACACTGGCACCGGCCACTGCCCTTTCCTTTTCAGCAATCGCCTTGTCCAACTCTGCTGCTTGGATGGTTGCGATCAACTGACGCTCTTCGGTCATCAGGCGCTTCTGATCGTCGAACAACTCGTTGAGCTTGTCCCACATACCGTTAAGCGCGATCATGTTACTCACCACCCCGGCCGCGACACCCATGCCAGGGCAAACAGCATCCAGGGCTATGGTAGCCATCTGGCGCATCGCCGCGTCGTTTGCCGATGGCGCTTGCCCCAAGGCAACTGACGCTCGAGGCAGGTCCAGTTTTACCTGATCCAGTACTACGGTGGCCTGATCCTGGCGATCGACCGCTTCCTTTGCCATCCCACTTCCCGCCAGCAGTTTGGCAGCAGTTTCGAGGGTGGAGGTTTTGGTCGCCTTCGGCAGCTTGTCGTTTATCTTCGACCAAAGCTGTGACTTGATTTGCTCGGCTCGTCTCCTGGCGGCAGTATCGGCGTCCTCGGCGGTCAGTGTTGCTTTGTTCACCAGGCGCTGGATGATGACCGGTGACGTTTCCAGAAATGACTGTGTCAGTTGCGTGCGTGCCTGTTCACCTTGCGCAGCAACCAGACCCAGCACCTCTTCCAGGTTATCGGCCAGCGCGGCGGGCGTTCCGCTGGCGGGCAGACGGGCGGTCAATTCGCGGAATACCCGGGGAAGATCGTCAACTTGCGAGCCATTAACAAAAAGAGCCTCGATTCCGGTTTTGCGTACCTGGTCGACGGTCCTAACCTCCAGTCCCCTGATCGATGCCAGCCCTTGCGTGCGCAGGCGGCGGATCAGCTCATCGCGATTGTTCAGGCCATTGACGCGCAACAGCGCACCGACGCGATGAGCCCCCTGCAGATCGAGCCAGTCGAGCAGGCCTTCGGGGGTGATGCGGATCAATTGGTCTGCCAGGCGCTGGGCATTTGATTCGGTCAAGGCGATGGCGCTAATCGTCTGATTGAAGGTGTCCCGGTAGACTTGGGTAACCTGCTGCCAATCACCACTGCGGGTCACTTCACGTGAGAAGGCAATGGCCTCGGCGGCCAGCAACCTGCCATCTTGGTCAACCTCGGCCAGTGCCTTGGCTAGTACCTCTCGCGTGGCTTTCACTTGGTTCTGGATCTGGCCGTTGATAGTGCTCGCCTGGCTGGCGAGTTGCACGACCGTGCCCACAGGCTTGAAGGATTCAACACCGGTGCGTAGTTTATCCTGCATGACCTTGGGCAGGGTTTTCCAGCTGGCCTCGCCCAGCGCTAGCAGGCTCTCGAAGGAGGGGTCACGCTGGAACCTGCCCGCGGCGTCGATTCCGTAGCGTACCGTTACCAACTGGCCTTGGAGCTCGTCAACCGCCTTTTTGGCGTCCGCTACCTGTCTCATCATGTTGCTCAGGTCGGGCGCGCGCGTGCTCAGGTCCTCCAGCGCACCGGCAATGGCAGGGTTGTCAAGCAGCGCAGGGTCGCTCAAGGCCGTCAAAGCCGCCGTTTTCACGGCATCTGTCAGGTTGCCGCTTTGCAATGCACTGAGCATCCCAGGGGGGACGCCAGCCGAAGAGGCCAGGGCATCGACGATGGATTTGCCGATCTGCGCGTTAAGGTTGCTGGCGCGGGTGGCCAGTTCATTGGCCTGGCGTTCGATACCCTCGAGCTCCCGACGTACTTCCTGCTGTCGGCGGCGCGCATTGCCCAGGGTGCTATCGTAACGGGAGACCTTGATCGCACCGATACTTTCCTGCTGCTGCTGGACGAAACGCTTCAGGCGATGCTCAACATCCTGGCTGGCGGCCACTATCTGCTGTTGCCGGGCCTCGCGGCTTGCCCGGAGGCTGTCAGTGATTTCGCCGACACTGCTGTCATAGGTAGCAAAACTGCTCTTGAACGCCGCGAGTTGACGCAGGGGATTGCCCGGAGTCGACCCTTCGAGCCCCCAGAACGATGCGCCGCCACGCAGAAGTTGCTTGCGGTATGCGATATCGGCTTGGAGAAGTCGCAGGACTTCCAGGTCGGCATCGCTGAGCAGGGCTTGCGCCTGCTTGTCGATCTCGTGCGTGTACTGCTCTGCCGTGCAGTAGTTATCGGTGGCTTTTGCGCGATCCACATCCAGGAGAAACTCCTGGTCGCCCAAGGTCTTGTAGGTGGCCGCCAGTTCGATGGTCAACGAGGCAAAGCTGGGGGTATCCCCTGACTGCTTTGAACAGCGGATCTCCTGACTAGCGCAACCACGCTCTATGGCTTCACGCTTCACCGGGTCCTGCTCGCCCTCAGGCGTGCTGGCGTAGGTTAGTGATAAGTCAGGACCGGCCCCCATGAGTGCGAACCAGGTGAGACAGCAACCCAGCCTAGCCGGGAAGGTAAGCGAGCGGTTCGGCACGGACGAATGATGGATGCGCATGAGAAGAGCTCGATTAAGGATTGGCCTATGTCGATGGTTACAAGAAGAAGCAAGCGGGTGTCAGGCGGTGGGCGGTAGGGTGACCGTGTTTTTCTCGATTGCAGCCTGGATTTCCTGGAGAACGACCACGGTGTCTTCGGCGGCCAGTTGTTGTACGGTCGTCAGGGTGGCGCACGACTTAATGATCTCGGCGTAGGCGGCAAGAAACTCGTTGGCAAAAACCCGGGCTTGTTCCAGTTGCTGTTTAGCTGTCGCGTTGGCTGCATTCGCCGCGTACGCCGAATACGCCGAGTAGCCCAATGACAGGCAGTTAAAGAGGCCGCCGGCAAGACGCTGCAGCAGACCCGCTGGCGTGGCGGCGCCAGGGCTGGAGGCTTTCATCAGCTTGCCGAAGTAAACGATCCGGCTTCCTTCGTACTTGGCAATCAGCGCTGCACCAGTGGTGGGCTCCGGGTCAGTCAGCAGGAATTGGATTGCCAGCTTAGCAGTGGGCAGGAACACCGCAGCCAGTATGGCTGCCGGCGCCAGTACCGGGACCGCCAGACCGACCAACGTTAGGCCCGCGTCGGCCATGAGTATCAGGGTGGCAGCCAGTGCCTGGCGCTGGGCCGCGGTGCTGCCTTGGGCTAAAGCAGCTTCGCTTTTCTCCATCTCTTCGAGGAGTTTCTGCAGTTGAGGAATCAGCGTAACGCAATGCTGTTCCCTGGCCTTGCGGTCAGCGGCCAGGGCCTTGATCTTCTGCAATTCGGTTTTAGCCTGGTTCACGATCTGCCCGGCAGAGGCCGCATTGAGCACCGAAGTGGGACCCGCAGCTTGAGGTTGCTTGTTATGAGCAGAAGAGAAACGCCAGGTAAAAGGGGCGGCAAAGACGGTGCGGGTATACAGGAAAGGCAGAGCGAACAGGGTGGATCCCAGTAAAATGAATGCGCGGCGATCCATGTCGGTATTCTCCGGTAGATAGGCGGAATACTGGCTCGCGGGTTGGTATGGGGAAGTGAAGATGAGTCGGCCAGCCCTGTCAAATGGCTATTCTGCGAAAGCTCGCGCACTACAAAGATCGTACTCACCGATGCTGCCGTCTGAACAGGCACTGGCATGTCAACCTCCGCGATGATCTTTATGTCTCAGTACGATCCAAGCGAAAGCTGGGCAAAGGTAACAACTGGGACGCCCCTGAGCTACAAACTAGGCTAGGGATTAAATGAATTGTCAGGCCAACTGTGGACGCCGTGACCGCCGCTTTTAAGAGGAAGCAAGAGGAAGCCACAGTTGACTTTTCGGTGGGATTTTTCCCGTAGCCAATTAGGAATAGCCGACCTCGGCCAACGGTCGCTATGGGGGCAGGCTGTGTGAAAACCCAAGCGGCTCCTCGAAGAGCGGGTTCCTGCGTAAAATCTGAAAAGACTTGGCTACTCAGCCAGCCCAGAATCCGCGTAGAAACGCAAAATCTAGGTTGTTTTTCAACCAGTCGAGATCCGGCAGTTTTCACACAGCCTGGGTCGACATTGGACTGTGTTAGGACGGGGTAAGTGACAATGGAGGATGGATCGTGGTTGGCAGAATGCCTAGGTGCTGAAGCTGTCTAAAACTGCTCGAAAGCTTCTCGGTTTTACTGGGTGAAAGTCGCTGAATCTGGCCGAACAGTATTAGACAGGCCAGATGTACTGGCCGCTCGGTGCGCGGCCTGAGCGTCGAATCTCACGCTACTGTTGCATCATCGGGGTGTGTGCGGAGAGATCAGACATTCAGGGCCTTACAGCGGGTGATCTGGTTGGCGGTAAACCGGCAATGGTACAGGCTTTTTTCGCGAGATGCAGGCACGCACGGAACACTGGCCGGCGGCCGCCGCCGGCCGCCNNGGGACCCCGGCCGGGCGCCCGCCGCAGGCCGCCGCGGTGCTGCAGGTTTCCTGAGCCAGGTTGCCAGCAGGGTGGTAGGGTAGAGGGCCGCCCTGGAGGAGCCCGACATGGACCCGATCACCCTGCTTGCCGCCCGTTTGGGTGAACATCTACGCCGTTTGCATGCCCAAGTGACCACTGCCGAGTCCTGCACGGGCGGCGGCATCGCGCAAGCCATCACACGCATCCCCGGTAGCTCCGCCTGGTTCGAGGCCGGTTACGTGACGTATTCCAATGCCCAGAAAACCCGCCAGCTGGGGGTGCCCGAGGCGCTGTTCGGGCAGGTGGGGGCGGTCAGCCAGGAGGTGGTCGAGGCCATGGTCCGCGGCGCCCAGGCGGCCAGCGGCGCGCGCTTTGCCGTGGCGGTGAGCGGGGTGGCGGGGCCGGATGGCGGCTCGCCGGCCAAACCCGTGGGTACCGTGTGGCTGGCCTGGGGCGACGGCAGTCGGGTGATCAGCCAGCGGCGGCAGTTCGACGGCGACCGTGAGGCGGTGCGCCGACAGACGGTGAGCGCCGCGTTAGACGGCTTGTTACAGCTTGCTGGCGAGGAAATCGAAGACAGGGGTTTGCGCCAGCGCTAGCCTGTGGAATAATACTGGCTACTTATACAGGTATTGCGGCCGTCAGGGCCCGTCGAACACGTGAGGATTTCAATGGACGACAACAAGAAGCGCGCCTTGGCTGCGGCCCTGGGTCAGATCGAACGTCAATTCGGTAAAGGCGCGGTAATGCGCATGGGCGACCACGAGCGCCAGGCTATCCCGGCCATCTCTACCGGCTCTCTGGGCCTGGACATTGCCTTGGGCATTGGTGGTCTGCCAAAGGGCCGTATCGTCGAAATCTACGGTCCGGAATCGTCGGGTAAGACCACGCTGACCCTGTCGGTCATCGCCGAAGCCCAGAAGAATGGCGCCACCTGCGCCTTCGTCGACGCCGAGCACGCACTCGACCCTGAATATGCCGGCAAGCTGGGCGTCAATGTCGACGACCTGCTGGTCTCGCAGCCGGACACGGGTGAGCAGGCCCTGGAAATCACCGACATGCTGGTGCGTTCCAACGCAGTTGACGTGATCATCGTCGACTCGGTGGCCGCGCTGGTACCCAAGGCCGAGATCGAAGGCGAAATGGGCGACATGCACGTGGGCCTGCAGGCTCGCCTGATGTCCCAGGCGCTGCGCAAGATCACCGGTAACATCAAGAACGCCAACTGCCTGGTCATCTTCATCAACCAGATCCGCATGAAGATCGGCGTCATGTTCGGTAGCCCGGAAACCACCACCGGTGGTAACGCCCTGAAGTTCTACGCCTCTGTGCGTCTGGACATCCGCCGCACCGGCGCTGTCAAGGAAGGCGACGAGGTGGTCGGCAGCGAAACCCGCGTCAAGATCGTCAAGAACAAGGTCTCGCCTCCGTTCCGTCAGGCCGAGTTCCAGATCCTCTACGGCAAGGGTATCTACCGTAACGGTGAGATCATCGACTTGGGCGTTGCCCAAGGCCTGGTCGAGAAGTCCGGTGCCTGGTATGCCTACCAAGGCAACAAGATCGGCCAAGGTAAAGCCAACGCGGCCAAGTACCTGGCGGAAAACCCGGCTATCGGTACCGAGATCGAGAGGCAGATCCGTGAGAAGCTGCTGAACGCTGGCGCTGTAGCCGCAGCCGGTAAAGCTGCCGCTGTCGAAGCGGGTGCCGACGACATGGCCGACGCTGAAGCCGGTTATTGATCGCGTGGTTTATAGCTGAACATGTCCGCCGTACTCGACACCCCCGTCGCCATTCGGCGGACAGCCATGGACCTGCTTGCGCGACGTGAGCATGGTCGCGTCGAGCTGACGCGCAAGTTGCGTCAGCGCGGTGCCTCCGATGAGCTGATCGAGCCAGAGCTCGACCGGCTCACCGAAGAGGGTCTGCTGAGTGAAGCCCGTTACCTCGAGAGCTTCATTCGTTACCGTTCCGGATCTGGCTATGGCCCAGCACGTATTCGTGAAGAGCTGGGGCAGCGTGGTTTGCTGCGCGCCGACATTGAGCAGGCGCTGCGTGAAAGCGGCGTGGATTGGGCCGAACGCATGCGGGATGTATGGCAGCGCAAGTTCGCCGGGCAACGCCCGCAGGACCCGCGCAGCCGCGCCCAGCAAACCCGTTTTCTCGCCTATCGGGGCTTCACCATGGACATGATCGGCCGCTTGCTCAGCGGGCGAGACCTCGACGATTACTAGCCGCCGCAGACCTCGCAACAATCCCCGTAGCAGCGGCCTCAGCCGCGAACATCGGCAACGCCGGTACTCTCCAGCGCGCTGCCCCTAGTGCCTGATCAGCTGGCCTTCAACGCCTCCCTGGCCCGCTGCGTGGTATGCATGGGCTGTGGCTTGGCCCAGTTCTCCGGCAGGTTGATGAAGTCCACCAGTTCGCGCAGGCGCCCTTGGTTTCGGCCATTGAAGGCGAACGACAAACGGGTCAGGTGGCTGTAGTCCCCCAACTCATGTTCGGCGCTGCTGTCTGCTTGCTGGTGGTACTTGCCGCTCAGGCGCAGGTCAGCAAAGCCGTCCTCGATGTCAGACAGCGCCGCCTCGCTCAGGGCGTGATGCATGCGGATCACGAACTGGCTGTTCAACCAGCGGCTGGAGTGATAGTTGCGGTAGAACTGGTTGATTTCCTCCACCGCCTCCTCGGCACTGTGCACCAGGCGTACCAGCTTCAGGTCGCTGGGCAGAATGTAATGGTTGTCCTCCAGTTGGCGGCTGATGAAGCCCATGCAATCACGCCAGAAGCTGCCGCCCGGTGAATCCAGCAATACCACGGGGACCAGCGGGCTTTTGCCGGTCTGGATCAGGGTCAGCACTTCCAGCGCCTCATCGAGGGTGCCGAAGCCGCCCGGGCAGAGCACCAGGGCATCGGCCTCCTTGACGAAGAACAGTTTGCGGATGAAGAAGAAGTGGAAAGGCAGCAGCTTGTCGGTGCCGTCCACCGTAGGGTTGGCATGCTGTTCGAAAGGCAGGGTGATGTTGAAGCCCAGGCTGTGGGCGCTGCCGGCGCCTTCGTGGGCTGCAGCCATGATGCCGCCGCCTGCGCCGGTGATGACCATCAGGTCCGAGCGCGCCAGGGTAGCGCCCAGTTCACGGGCCAGTGCATACATCGGGTGTTCCAGCGGCGTACGCGCCGAGCCGAACACGGTCACCTTGCGGCGGCTCTTGTAGCGCTGCAGGGTGCGGAACGACTGGTCCAGTTCGCGCAAGGCCTGCAGGGTGATCTTGGCGCTCCAGCGGTCACTGTCATCGTGGGCCATGCGCAGGATGGTCAGCATCATGTCACGGTACAGCGGCAGGTTAGGGCTGTCGGGTGCAACCAGTTGCAATTGGGCGTCGATGTGGCTCAGGTCGATCTGGTTGTCCTGGAAGTGGCTGAACAGCGATTCGTTCGATTGGTAAGGCATGCAACGTCTCCTTCTGCACCAATACCTCTAAACCTCAATCTAGACCGTGGCGGCCGATCGTGCCGGGGGGATTGCCAGCGCCACCCGTCGGCACGTGGCCAATGGCGGCAGGGGTTTGGTTAACTGGTAAAGCGAAACGTATCGATGCGGGAGGTGGCGGTATGCATCGCTTGGTCATCGAAGTGGACCTGCAGCTCTACCAGCAATTGGAACGTGCCGCCCAGGTACATCACCTAAGCCTGGAGGCCGAGTGCCAGCGCCGGCTCGCAGGCCTGGAATGCCAGTCGCGCTACGTGCAGGCGCTATTGGCCGAGATGCGCGCCGAAGCTGCCGAGGGGCACTGGCGCGCACGGGAGGAAAACCAGGTGTAGCCTGGGCGCGGCGTTTACTTCTTCTTGTTGCCCGCTACGCAGCTGGCATTGTCGAAGGCCTGGTCCATGATCGGCTGGTTGGTTTTGTAGACGGTGAACCGGTAAACCATCACCGCGCCCTTGGACATCAGGTTGCGGAAGCCGTTGTTGCGGCACACGCTGTCGCCCAATTGGCTGCGCACCTGTGCAGGGTTGGCCTGCATGCGCTCGGCGTGGCTCTGGCGCACGCTGAGGTGGTTGACCAGCGCCTTGCCTTCCACGGTGTAACCCTGGTCGAGGATGTCTTCATTGATGGCACGTGGGGTGCCGACGCTGCTCTCTTTGGCGACCTTTTCCAGCATCTTGTTCAGGTCGTAGTCCTGTTTGGAAGCCGCCTGGGCTGCCAGGGGCAGGGCGAGCATCAGGCTCAGGGCGGGGGCGATAAGGCGCAGCATGGGTATCTCCTGGTTCGATGACTGGCGCTTTGACATGCGCGGGTCGACGGCGTTCCGTCAACCCTGGGCTGGCGGTAGCCCAAGGGTACGGGAAAGCCCGATTATAAGGATTCTGGTAAACTGGCGCCCTTGTTTTCCCAGAGCCATCCTTGTGCCCATTTCCCATCTTTCCACAGGCCTGCCGGCATGAGCCATGCGGTAGCGCGCCTGCGTGCCGAGCGCCTGGCCCGCAGCAACAAGCCTTTCATTGCCCGAGGGTCGCGGGCCGAGCGTTGCCCGGATTGCCGGGTCATTGCCAGCCATTGCCTGTGCGCCTGGAAGCCCCGCGTGCAGGCCGACGCCGGCATGTGCCTGCTGATGCACGACACCGAGCCACTGAAACCCACCAATACCGGCTGGCTGATTGCCGACCTGATCGAAGATACCTCGGCGTTCGGCTGGCTGCGCACCTCGGTTGACGAGCGCCTGCTGGCCCTGCTCGACGACCCGCACTGGCAGCCCTACATCGTTTTCCCAGGTGAGTTCGTCGCCCCGCAGCGGGTGGTCAGCGAGGTGGTGCGTGAGCCGGGCAAGCGCCCGCTGTTCATCCTGCTGGATGCAACCTGGACCGAGGCGCGCAAGATGTTCCGCAAGAGCCCCTACCTGGACCGGTTCCCGGTGTTGAGCCTGCAGGCCGAACAGATGTCACGCTACCGCCTGCGCCGCTCCAAGCGCGATGATCACTTCTGCACCGCAGAAGTTGCAGCCATGTGCCTGGAGCTGGCCGGCGATAGCCTGGCGTCGCAGGCACTGGATGCCTACCTGGATGTATTCAGCCTGCATTACCTCAGTGGCAAGCGGCGCCTGCCGCTGGACGAGCAGGACGAGACCCATCAGCGTTTGCATACCTTCCTATAGTCCAAGGGGCACCCACCCGGCTTTGGTTCATAATGACAGGGCTGGCAGCCAGGGTGGGCGAGGCGGCAAGGCGGTTGGCTTGACCACCCTTGACCGTGCTCGGCATCCTTGGCGCCGATTCCCCGTCGGGCACTTGGCAACCCCCAGTGCCCGGGACAGAACAGGATCCTTAGATCGATGGCCACTTACGAAATCCTGATTGCCGATGACCACCCGCTGTTTCGCGGCGCCCTGCGCCAGGCCGTTACCCTCGGCCTTGGCCCGGACGTTCGCCTGGTCGAGGTCGCGAGCATTGCCGAGCTGGAGGTGCGGTTGAGCGAAAAAGCCGACTGGGACCTCGTGCTCCTCGACCTGAACATGCCGGGTGCCTACGGTTTTTCCGGGCTGGTGCTGCTGCGCGGGCAATACCCGCAAATTCCCGTGGTGATGGTTTCGGCGCAGGAGGAGGCCGCCGTGGTCGTCAAGTCCCGCGAGTTTGGCGCCAGTGGCTTCATTCCCAAGTCCAGCCCGCTGGAAGTGATCCAGGATGCGGTGCGCAAAGTGCTCGACGGCGAAGTCTGGTGGCCGCCGCAGGCGTTCGAGAAGGTCGATGTTTCGGCCGAGGCCAAGGCCGCCAGTGAAGGCCTGGCCAGCCTCACCCCGCAGCAGTTCCGGGTACTGACCATGGTCTGCGAAGGCCTGCTGAACAAGCAGATTGCCTACGAGCTGAATGTCTCGGAAGCCACCATCAAGGCCCACGTCACGGCGATTTTCCGTAAACTGGGGGTGCGCACCCGCACCCAGGCTGCGCTGCTGTTGCAACAACTTGAATCAGTTGCCAGCCACTGACGCGTGCGGCTTCACGCTTTTTTGACCTGAGCCGGTCTAGCCTGCCGGCCTTCTGTTGTGAAATGACTCACATGACATCGCCATTCAAGGGCCAGACCGGCCTCAAACGTATCTTCAACGCCGCTGGCTATTCGCTGGACGGCCTGCGCGCGGCCTTCAAGGGCGAGGCGGCATTCCGCCAACTGGTGCTGCTTAACGTGCTGCTGATCCCGGTGGCGTTCTGGCTGCCGGTCAGCCGTGCAGAGCGGGCGATCATGATCGCCGTGTGCCTGCTGGGGTTGATTGTCGAGCTGTTCAACTCTGCGATCGAGGCTGCTATCGATCGCATTTCGCTGGAGCGCCACCCGCTGTCGAAAAACGCCAAGGACATGGGCAGCGCCGCACAGCTGGTGGCGCTGAGCATGGTGGCGCTGGTGTGGGGGGTGATCCTGCTTTAAGCGATCGGGGGCAACACGATTTCGTCGCTGCGGGTGAAGCCCGCGGTGAAGTTGCGGCAGAGCTCCAGAAATTCGCGCATGGCCGAGGTCTGGTACTTCTGCTTGTGCCAGATGAAGTAGAACTGGCGCATCAGGTCCAGCTCCGGGGTTTCCACCGGTACCAGGCTGCCACGGCGAAAGGCGTCCCGCAGGGCCAGGCGTGAAATGCAGCCGATACCCAACCCCGATTCCACTGCACGCTTGATCGCCTCGGTGTGCTCCAGTTCCAGGCGGATGTTGAGGTTGGCGCGGTGGTGGCGCATGGCCTGGTCGAAGGTCAGGCGCGTCCCCGAGCCTTGTTCGCGCAGGATCCACGCTTCCTGCGACAGGCTTTCGATATCGGCACGGCCCAGCTTGGCCAGCGGGTGCTGGGGCGCGCAGAACACCACCAGTTCGTCCTCCACCCAAGGCTGGACCTCCAGGTCGGGGTGGTTGCAGTCACCTTCGATCAGACCCAGATCAATTTCGTAATGAGCAACCTGCTGCACGATATGCACGGTGTTCTGGACATGCAGCTTCACCTGGCTCTCAGGGTGGGTCTGCATGTAGCTGCCGATCAACAGGGTGGCCAGGTAGTTGCCAATGGTGAGCGTGGCGCCGACCGCCAGTGAGCCGAAACCGGACTTGCCATTGAGCAGGTCTTCGATTTCCTTGGCCTGGTCGAGCAGCGCGACCGCCTGCGGCAACAACTGGTGGCCGAGGGCGTTGAGGGCCAGGCGTTTGCCGGCGCGGTCGAACAGTTGGCAGCTCGATTGCCGCTCCAGTTCGGTGATGGAGGTGCTGGCGGCCGATTGCGACAAGGCCAGCAGGCTAGCGGCGCGAGAGACACTCTGGTGCTGGGCTACCGCGACGAAGACTTGCAGTTGACGAAGTGTAAATCGCATATCGATATAACCGATAACACATATCTTGATAATCCAGTTAACAGATATTGTCGCTGCCCCTAAACTATCGCGCAACTGTGCGTGCTGCACGCGCTGCGTTTTTCTTCAGGAGCCCCATCGATGAGCAACATGAACCACGAACGTGTCCTCAGTGTGCACCACTGG
Source organism: Pseudomonas sp. TJI-51 (assembly GCF_000190455.2). Lineage (NCBI taxonomy): Bacteria > Pseudomonadati > Pseudomonadota > Gammaproteobacteria > Pseudomonadales > Pseudomonadaceae > Pseudomonas > Pseudomonas sp. TJI-51. Next base: position 3,994 of record NZ_AEWE02000143.1, on the reverse strand, counting down.
AACGACACCCTGTTCAGCTTCAAGTGCACCCGCGACCCGGGGCTGCGCTTCGAGAACGGTCAGTTCGTGATGATCGGCCTGCAGCAGGAAAGCGGCCGCCCGCTCATGCGTGCCTACTCCATCGCCTCGCCGAACTGGGAAGANNAGAGCACCTGGAGTTCTTCAGCATCAAGGTGCCGGACGGCCCGCTGACTTCGCAGTTGCAGCACCTGAAGGAAGGCGATGAGATCATCATCAGCAAGAAGCCTACCGGCACGCTGGTACTGGACGACCTGAACCCAGGCAAGCACCTGTACCTGCTGAGCACCGGCACTGGCCTGGCGCCGTTCATGAGCGTCATCCAGGACCCGGAAACCTACGAGCGCTTCGAAAAAGTGATCCTGGTGCACGGCGTGCGTTACGTGAACGAAGTGGCCTACCGCGAATTCATCACCGAGCACCTGCCACAGAACGAGTTCTTCGGTGAGGCGGTGCGCGAAAAACTGATCTACTACCCGACCGTGACTCGCGAGCCGTTCGAGAACCAGGGCCGCCTGACCGACCTGATGCGCAGCGGCAAGCTGTTCAGCGACATCGGCCTGCCGCCGATCAACCCGCAGGACGACCGTGCGATGATCTGCGGTAGCCCGAGCATGCTCGACGAGACCAGCGAAGTGCTGGACAGCTTCGGCCTGAAGATCTCCCCGCGCATGCGCGAGCCGGGCGACTACCTGATCGAGCGTGCCTTCGTCGAGAAATAAGGCGCAGGTAGGTACGAAGAAGGCGACCCTCGGGTTAATGCCTGTCAGTTA